>JBDNIM010000274.1:0-4628 GCA_041688295.1 Bacteroidia bacterium | reverse complement strand
TAATGTTTATGTTTTGCTAATGATTGTAGTTACAATAATGACTGGGTTAATCGGTTTTATTGATGATTATATTAAAGTTTTCAAAAAAGACAAAGAAGGTTTGTCGGGCAGATTTAAAATTTTAGGACAAATTTTGGTGGGTGTTGTGGTGGCTTTAACCTTATATTTTAACAAATCGGTAGTTACCACACATCTTTACTCAACAAGCGAAATAAAAACTTATAATTTAGACACTAATTTAATGAAATCAACGGTTATAAACTGTCAGAAGTTTTATCAAAACAATGAAAAAAGTTTAAAAACAACCATTCCATTTTTCAAGTCATCGGAATTTGATTACCAAAGCATTTCAACTTTTTTTGGTTTAAATGCGAAATACTCATGGATATTTTTCACTTTAATAGTCATTTTTATAATAACAGCTGTGTCAAATGGAGCAAATATCACAGATGGAATTGATGGTTTGGCGGCTGGCACATCGGCCATTATAGGCACAACACTTGGGTTATTTGCTTTCGTTTCGGGCAACTATTTATTAGCCAATTATCTAAATATTATGTATATCCCATATTTGGGAGAACTGTTTGTTTTTGCTGGCGCATTTGTGGGTGCTTGTATTGGTTTTTTATGGTACAATAGCTATCCTGCACAAGTATTTATGGGGGACACGGGCAGTTTGATGTTGGGAGGCGTAATAGCAGCTTTAGCAATTATCATCAGAAAAGAATTATTAATACCAATTTTATGTGGGGTGTTTTTAATAGAAAATTTGAGTGTCATTATTCAAGTGGGTTATTTTAAATACACAAAAAAAAGATTTGGAGTAGGACAAAGAGTGTTTCTTATGTCGCCAATTCACCATCACTTTCAGAAAAGAGGATTTCACGAAGCCAAAATTGTTACCCGTTTTTGGATTATTGGAATCATTTTAGCCGTTTTGTCAATCATCACTCTAAAACTTAGATAATATTAAAAAATTGAATAAAAAAGTTGTCATATTAGGCGCAGGCGAAAGCGGAGTGGGTTGTGCAATTTTAGCAAAAAAATTGGGCTACGATGTTTTTGTGTCCGACAAAGGCATGATAAAAGAAAAATATGCCCAACAATTAAGAGATTTGGGGGTTGAATTTGAGTCAAATCAGCACACAGAATCTTTGGTTTTAAATGCAGATGTGATTATAAAAAGCCCAGGCATTTCGCCAACAGTTGACATCATAAAAAAAGCAAATGAAAACCAAATTCCAATTGTTTCTGAAATAGAATTTGCAGCACCTCACACAAAAGCTAAACACATTGCCATTACCGGAACGAATGGAAAAACCACAACAACACTTTTGTGCTATCATATTTTGCAAAAAGCAGGACTAAATGTAGGATTAGGTGGCAATATTGGAAAAAGTTATGCTGCCCAAGTTGCAAATGATGATTTTGATTATTATGTTTTGGAATTAAGCAGTTTTCAGCTTGACGACACCTATAGTTTTAAAGCAGATGTAGCCATTTTAACAAATATATCGCCCGACCATTTAGACCGTTACAACAATAACTTTCAGGATTATATAGATTCTAAATTTAGGATTACACAAAATCAAACCAGCGAAGATTACTTTATTTTTTGCGCAGATGATGAAGTAGTTTTAGAAAACTTAAAAAAACACAGCATTAATGCCCATCAATTTCCTTTCTCTTATCAATTAGAACTAGAAAATGGGGCATTCATAAAAGACGAACAACTACAAATAAAAAACCAACAAAACCCAAACCAACAAATCAATATGTTTATTCAAGATTTTGCCATTAAAGGCATACACAACACCTACAACAGTATGGCAGCCGCATTGGCCGGAAGCGCATTAAATATCAACAAAGAAATTATCAGAGAAAGTTTGATGGATTTTGAAAATATTGAGCACAGATTAGAATTTGTTTCTAGCATCAGGGGTGTAGATTATATTAATGATAGCAAAGCCACCAATGTTAATTCCGCTTGGTATGCTTTGGAGTGTATGGACAAGCCTGTTGTTTGGATAGTTGGTGGGGTTGATAAAGGAAACGATTACAGTTCTATAATTCCTTTGGTTATGGAAAAAGTTAAAGTGATTATTTGTTTAGGTTTGGACAACTCTAAAATACATTCTGCATTTGGCAGCCATGTGGATTTAATGATAAATACATCAAGTGCTGAAGAAGCAGTTCAGGTAGCAAAAACATTTTCAAAACCAGGCGATGCCGTTTTATTATCACCCGCTTGTGCTAGTTTCGATTTGTTTGAAAACTTCGAAGACAGAGGTCAACAATTTAAAAAAGCAGTTAGAAACTTGTAATTAAAAAATAAATGCAAGTTGGAAAACTAAAATTCAGAGGCGACCCATTTATATGGTTTGCGGTTATTTGTCTTTCTTTCATAGGATTGATAGAGGTTTATAGTGCCACTGGATCTTTAGCTTTCAAAAAATTTGGCGGAAATACAGAGTATTTTCTATTCAAACATATATTATTTTTGTTTGGAGGCTATTTTTTAATGTATCTTTTTCATCTTGTAGATTATGTTTATTTTTCGCGAATTTCCCAGTTCGCACTTTATATCGCCATCCCTTTGCTGCTGGCAACCCTTGTCTTTGGTAATGACATCAACGAAGCCAAACGAACAATAACCATTCTTGGTATTACATTTCAGGCGAGTGATTTTGCAAAGTTTGCATTAATCATGTTTGTTGCCCGATATTTATCCAAAAATCAAGAAGAATTGAATTCATGGAAAGGTTTCGGAACTATTTTACTTTGGATTTGCATCACTTGTTTGCTAATTATGCCCGAAAACATGAGCACCTCTTTGGTTCTATTTTCAACGGCTTGTTTATTACTTTTTATTGGCAATGCAAAAATAAAACACCTTTTGGCTTTAACAGGCGCATTTGTTTTAATGGCCTCTTTGTCACTGCTAATTTTGAAACAAACTCCTGATAGACTATTGCCAGGCAGAGCAGCTACATGGAAAGCAAGGATAGAAAATTTTAGCAGCGATTCTTCTGAAAGTTTTCAAACAACACAAGCGAAAATTGCAGTTTCAACTGGTGGTGTTTTTGGAAAAGGGCCGGGAAAAGGCGAGCAATCTGCTTATTTGCCCCACCCATATTCCGATTTTATTTTTGCCGTTATTATTGAAGAGTTTGGGCTATTGTTTGGTGGTGGTGTCGTTATTTCGCTATATTTATTAATTCTCTATCGGTCAATACGAATTGTGCTAAAAAGTCCAAAGGCTTTTGGAGCCTTGTTGGCTGTGGGGCTTGCTTTTAGCCTTGTTTTGCAAGCATTTATTCACATGGCGGTGGCAACAAGTTTGTTTCCCGTAACAGGACTCACCTTGCCTTTGGTTAGTATGGGTGGAACGAGTATTATTTTCACAAGTGCTGCCTTGGGTGTATTGCTGAGTGTTAGCAGGTCGGTGGAAGAGTTGGAAGAAAAAAGTTTGAATGAACAGTCTGCAAAAAACGAAATAGACAATGCTGAATAAAGTAATCATATCGGGAGGCGGAACAGGCGGGCATATTTTTCCTGCGGCGGCAATTGCCAACGAAATAAAAAGACGATATCCCAATTGTGAAATCTTGTTTGTTGGGGCTTTGGGCAAAATGGAAATGGAGAAAATTCCAGAAGCGGGCTACCCTATTGTTGGGCTGCCAATAAGGGGTTTGCAACGGACAATAAGTTTAAGCAATTTGAACCTTCCATTTTTAATTATTAAAAGTTTATGGAAAGCATTTAATTTAATAAGAGAATTTAAACCCGAAGTTGTAATCGGAGTTGGCGGCTATGCGAGTGCCACAACTTTATATGTTGCATCAAAATTAAGAATCCCCTGTTTGGTTCAAGAACAAAATTCTTATGCCGGACTCACCAATAAATTGTTGGCGAATAAAGCCATGAAATTCTGTGTGGCTTATGAAAACATGGAGCAGTTTTTTCCAAAAGAGAAAATAGTAATAACAGGCAATCCCGTTAGAAAAGTTATTTTATTGGTAGAACAAAAAAACCAAGAAGAAGAAAAAGCAAACCTTGGATTTGATAAAAAACAGCCTTTGGTTTTAGCAGTTGGAGGCAGTTTGGGTGCTTTAACAATAAATAACACGATGCAATCTGGCTTGCAGCAGTTGGCAGACAATGGCATTCAACTTTTGTGGCAAACGGGCAAAAATTTTACCCCAAATACGGAGGGTTTCCTTCAAACCAAAGCTTTGTCTTTTATCACAGACATGGCTGCTGCTTATGCCGCTGCCGATATTGTTGTTTCTAGAGCAGGCGCACTTTCTATTTCAGAACTTTGTGTAACAGGGAAACCGGTTATTCTTGTGCCATCGCCAAATGTAGCCGAAGATCATCAAACAAAAAATGCTAAGGCACTTGTAAAAAACGAAGCAGCTATTATGATAGCTGACAAGGATGCCAACCAATTTTTAATAAGTAGCATGATTGCACTGCTTAAAAATGAAGAGAATAAGAATAAACTGTCTTTAGCGATAAAAAAAATGGCTTCGCCAAATGCGGTTAATCTAATTGTAAACCAAATTGAATTATTAAAACAATGAATTTGAAACATTTGAAACACGCATATTTTATTGGCATTGGCG
>JBDNIM010000273.1:0-12606 GCA_041688295.1 Bacteroidia bacterium | reverse complement strand
CCTGAGAATATTCCAATTGGAACAATCGAATCTATTAAAAAAAACCAAACACCATATTTTGAAATTAAAGTAAAAACAAGTGCTAACTTTGGCAGTCTCCAGGATGCTTACATTGTTGTAGATTTATTTAAAGATGAAATAGATGCTTTAGAACAATTAAATTTTAATGTAAAATGAATTTAAGTACTTTAAAATATATTGCTCTTTTGTTTGTCGTAATTTTTATTCAATTATTTATTCTGAACAATTTGTTTCTTGGTAGCAGCCATTCCTTTTTATTTCAGCCACAAATGTTGGTGTTTTTTCTTATTTTGTTGCCGATTGATTTCAGCCATTTAAAAATGCTTATCATTTCTTTTTTATCAGGCTTGCTATTTGATTTATTTTTTAATTCTTGGGGTGTTCATGCCGCAATTTGTACTTTTATTGGTTTTTATAGGTTTTATTTTGTAAAGGATATAGACAAAGAAATAGCATCTAGATCAGATGATAATGATATTTGGACATCTAAAAAAAGCAAAGCGTGGAAACTTGTTTATTTTTCTACATTTATTTTTATTTACCATTTTTTGTTTATTCTAATCGACTCGCTTGGTCAAAATTTAATAACTTATGTATTTCCTGCGGCATTGGTTAGTTCTGCTGTTGTGTTTATTCTTTCATTGATATTAGAAAACCTATTGTTTAAGCCAGCAAAAAATTAATATTATGCACAAGAGTAATAAGTTTTTTGTTTTCATGGCATTTTTAATTGTAATGGCTTTAGTTTTTATAGTAAGACTATATTTTTTGCAAATTGTCGATAAAAATAATTATTTAAAAGCACAAGCTTATGGCTCAAATAACATAATTATTCATCCACCGAGAGGCACAATTCTTGACCGTTTTGGAAATTTAATGGTTTTTAATGATGCCATGTACGATTTAATGGTTGTGCCAGATAAAACAAACGAAGATGATAAATTTATTCTTAGTAAATATCTTGAAATTGATACAACGGATTTTAAAAAAAGACTAAAAAAAGCATCTCGATATAATTCTAGAGAAGCCAGCGTTTTTGTAAAAGGTTTAAGTTTCAAAACATATACCCAATTGCAAGAAATACTGTATGATTTTCCTGCATTTTATATTGAAACAAAAATTGACCGAAGATATAACATACATGGGGCAGCACATTTATTAGGATATTTAGGAGAAGTTTCTGATAAAATGATTAAGAATGACCCTTATTATAAGCCAGGAGATGTTAAAGGAATTTCTGGAATTGAAAAATCTTATGAAGAGGTTTTAAGAGGAATTAAAGGTCAAAAAGTTGTATTGGTTGATAAATTAAGCAGACAACAAGGCAGTTTTGCTGGAGGAAAGTTTGATATTGTAGAAACGCCAGGAGAAAACCTCATTTCTGCAATTGACTTTGATTTGCAAAGATTTGGTGAGCAATTAATGAATAATAAAATTGGTTGTATTGTTGCAATAGAACCTCATTCTGGAGAAATATTAACTATCGTAAACAGTCCAACTTATGACTCCAATTTATTGGTTGGTCAGCAAAGAAATAAAAATTTTAATGCTTTGCTCCTTGACCCTGTAAAACCTTTGTTTAATAGAGCTTTAAAAGCGCCTTATCCTCCCGGTTCAACCTTCAAGCTTGTTCAAGCTTTAATAGGATTACAAGAAGGAATCATTACACCCGCTTCTAGGTTTCCGTGCAATGGTGGATATAGAATGGGCAATTTAAAAGTTGGGTGTCATCCCCACCCTTCAATGTTGGATCTAGAAAATAGCATAAAAAGCAGCTGTAATTCTTATTATTGCTATGTTTACCGAAACATGTTGGACAATCCGAAATACGGATCGGTGCAAATTGCCTATAAAAAATGGACAGAATATTTAGAAAGTTTTGGCATTGGGATAAAAACTGGTGTTGATTTGCCCGAAGAGTCAAATGGAATCATAAAAAAAAGCGCCTATTTTGAAAAAGTTTTTGGGAAAAACTGGCGTTCTGCAAATGTTGTTTCAATGTCCATTGGACAAGGCGAAGTTGGATTAACACCTCTCCAAATGGCCAATATGGCTGCTATAGTTGCTAACAAAGGATGGTTTTATACGCCACATGTTATTAAATCTATTGGAGATAAAAAATGGTTGCCCGAAGAATTTAAAATTAAAAGAAAAACCATGATAAATCCAGTTCATTTTGATACTGTTATTGCTGGAATGGCTGGTGTTTGTAAGCCTGGCGGCACGGCTGGTCGTGCGGGAATTCCTGGAATAGAAATTTGTGCAAAAACAGGAACATCCCAAAATCCGCACGGAAAAGACCATTCTATTTTTATTGCTTTTGCACCTAAAGAAAATCCAAAGATAGCAATTTGTGTGATTGTAGAAAATGGTGGCTTTGGTGCAACCTATGCCGCTCCTATCGCAAATTTAATGATAGAAGAGTATTTAAAAACCGACAAAAAAGAGCCTTCTAAAAGACAAGATTTGCTGACAAATATGATGAATGCTTCTCTTATCCAATCATCTATTTATCAAGTGAAACCTAAGGATTCCACAACTTTAATAAAATAATGGAAGAAAAAATCAACATAGATTGGACCACTGTCTTTTTATATATTTTAATTGTTGCTTTTGGGGCAATTAATATTTATTCTGCTAATAATACCTTGGAAAATCACTTTGTTTTTGATTTTAAAATGGAATATGGCAAACAACTTATTTGGATGGGTGCAAGTGCATTGATTGTTTTTCTTGTGATTTTAACTGAGTATAAGTTTTTTAATTTTTCTGCCTATGGAATTTATGTTATTGTAATAATTTTACTTTTGGTATTAATAGCCACAGGAGCGGTAAATAAAGGTGCTCAATCATGGTTTAAAATTGGGTTTTTTAAACTACAACCGAGTGAGTTTGCAAAATATGCAACTGCGCTTGCTTTGGCCAAGTTTTTAGGAACATTTGATATTAAATTTGAAGGAAAAAAAAATATTTTGATAGCCTGGGGAATCATACTTTTACCTTTGATATTAACTTTATTACAAAATGACACGGGTTCTGCTTTGGTTTTTGCTAGTTTTATTTTAGTTTTATTTAGAGAAGGACTTTCTGGTTGGTGGCTAGTTTTGGGTGCTTATTTAGTTCTTCTATTTGTTTTAACCATTTTATTTCCATCTCTTTATGTATTAATCGCAATTTTTTCAATTACAGGTATTTTAATCTATTTAACGAGAAAAAGAAAACCTGTCATAAAAATGGCGGTTTTGATTTTTTTAGCATCCTCTTTTTATATCATTCTTCTAGATTTTGCATTTATAAGAATACTTCAACCCCATCAACAACAAAGAATTTTGGTAACATTAAATCAAGAAGTTGATGAGTTTTATATTGAGAAATCAAAAGGATTTAGCTTTTTTAAGTTGGAGAAAAAAGAAGAGAAAAACGAAAAAAAATTTAAACGCGATTATGGATACAACGCACGACAATCAAAAATAAGCATTGGTGCTGGCAGATGGCTGGGTAATGGATTTAATAATGGCACCCAAACTAAAACAAAATTGGTTCCCGAACAGCATACAGATTTTATTTTTTGTACAGTAGGCGAGGAGTATGGTTTTTTAGGTTCAACCCTTTTCATTAGCGTCTATTTATTGTTTTTAGCTCGTATTTTTTATCTTGCTGAAAGACAAAAAAATGCTTTTAGCAGAATTTTTGGTTATTCTACTGGCTCTATTATACTGTTCCATTTTTTCGTTAATATCGGCATGGCATTGGGGGTTTTGCCTGTTATTGGCATTCCATTGCCTTTTATGAGCTATGGTGGTTCCTCGTTAATAAGTTTTAGTATGCTGTTGTTTACATTTTTAAAACTAGATGCCAACCGAATTAACGAAATTTCAAGAATTAGTTAATCTCTATTTGGAAGTTTAAGTCAATATCTGACTCTCCTTTGATAGGTGTGCCATCTTTTATGCCATCGGGTTGATGTTTCAGCTTAATATTAACAGTGTTTTTATTTGCTGCACCTGTTTTCCATAAAGATTCTAATCCTAAAGGCAAGTTGTTTTTATCCTTATCTATAATCGTGAATATTAATCCAGAGCTGTTTGATTCAAAAACGAAAAGATGCTCATCAGCCTCTTTTAAAACCTCTTCTCCTACATTTTTTTTAGGTGATTTTGTTTCATCGTATAGTTTAATAGAACATTTATATACTTTATTGGACTCTAGTTTTATAGTATCAAAACTTGATGGCGCATTTCCCCCTTCTCCATCTAAATCTTTAAATATAAATTTTGATTTTGTACCATTAAGAGTGTCTTCAAAATTAAGCTCTACCGTTGTAATTAATTCCAAATCATTGTTAGGAGCGTCTTGCGGTTTTGGGTCTTTTTTACAAGAATGTAAGATGATTAATGCAAGAACGAATGCGAATGTTAAATTGATTTTTTTCATTTTTTTTGGGTTGTTTTTTTGTTATTTTTTATTTTAAATTGAGTAAATTATTTTGAATTGTATATTTGTGCCTAGCTCATCAGAAAAGTATCTAAACCTATTGAGATAATTGCGATAGCTTGTGTTTCCAATGTTTAGATAGTTAATGCCAATTGTTAATTGTTGCGTTTTTATGTCTATTTTCCTACTTAAAAAAGCATTAAATAAGTGGTAGGAGGGTGGCGGAGGCAAAAAATCACTATTTTCTATATATCTGTTTTGTTTGGCGCAGAAAATCCATTCTGCATCTAGGTTAAAGTATTTGTTATTAAACATAAGTTTAGTTTTTATATTTAAAGGTGGCATTAAAGCCAATGGGAGATTGTTTTTTACAATGCTAGCTAATACATAGCTTAAACTATTTTCTATTTGAAAATGATTGTTAACATTGTATTTAATGAAATAATTCATGCCTGTCATGTAAACATTATATTGTTTGTATTCAAATACTGGAAAAGCCCCTCTAATTGTTAGTGCAATTTGATTGCTAGGAGTTATATTCATAAAATTTTCTATATATTTATAATACACCTCTCCTTGAAAATGCCATTTTTTATTTTCATAATTTAATTCAACTGTTTGATTAAAAGCCCTTTCTGGAAGAAGGTTTTTGTCGCCAATTTCTAAAGATGCAAGTCCTTGGTGCAAACCATTGATATAGAGCTCATTTATGGCAGGTGGGCGCCAAGTGTTTGAATGGCTAAAAAGAATATTTTTGTGTTTTGAAAAATCATGTTTAGCAGAAATAAAATAAGTAGCCCCCTTAAAAGTTAGTTTTTCAACAGACAATTGGTTGCCACTCCATAAATATGCATTTACTAATTTTATGTCATAGCGCGCTGCTGCTTCATATTTCCATTTTTTGTGCGACAAATTAGAAATAAAATAGGATGCTATTGTGTTTTGAATATATCCAGGAATTACAAATCTACCTGAAAACGCGTTTTGTTGGTTAGAAAGGTTAATGCCTGTTTTAAAATTAATACCATGAAACCGCTTTTTATTCCAACTAAAATCCCTAGCGATTGTATTAACAAAATAGTTGAAATCTGCCCCTGTAAAGCTTGATTTACTGCTTAAAACATCAAATTCTTGTCTATGGATTCTCTGAAAACTTGCAATCATTTCGAAAGAATTACTTGCATTAATTTGCAATAGATTTTTTAATTTTATAAGCTGGTGTCCAACAACTTGTTTGGGTCTATCTATTTTATAATCAAATCCACCCTCAATTAATGGTTTATCGCTATTAATAGCATTTCTCAAATCGGTAGAGTTTTCTATAAATGCACCTCTGAAAATTGCCGTTTGGTTATTAAAATTAGAATAGTAAGCTTCTATTTTGTTTTTCTTGTAAATATAGCCTAGATGCAATGAAAAATTTTGTTCTCTCGCGCCAGTATTGCTTAAATAATAATCAGGTGTTTTAAGGTTGCCAGCAAAATTATTACTAATGTTTAATCTTAAATATAAAGGCTTTTTTTCCCATATTTTTTTTCCAAAACTGATGCCACTATTATTTCCTCGCCCATTGCTGCTAAAAATATTTGTAAAGTCTAAACTTGTTTCTTTTTGTTCGTTAAAAATAGGTTTTGGCATAGTAATAATAACACCACCCACAGCATCGCCTGCATAACGCAGTGCTTCTCCGCCTTTTATTAATTGTATTTCATTAATTCCGTGGGCATCAATTTCTGGCGCATGATCTATGCCCCAATTTTGCCCTTCTTGCCTTACTTCGTTGTTAATTAAAATCACTCTATTGCTGTGCAAACCATTGATAATTGGCTTGCTGATAGATAAACCAGTTTTTAATAAATCAACACCAACAATATCGCTCGCCATTTCTGAAATAGATTTTCCAAAATTGTTGTTTGCTGGATTAATTTTCAATTTATTGATGTTTTTTATTGCATTTACCTTAATAGTAGAAATTTCTTGCATAATATGGTCAAGGTAAATGACAACAAAAGTGTCTTTTTTCAAATCCAAAATAATATGAATATGTTCGCAATCTAAGTGGCTAATATGAATATCATATTTTTGACTACATAAATTTGTTAAAGTAAATTCCCCATTCTTATTTGTGTAAATTGGTTTTCTGTTGTTTAGTTCTATTAAACAAAAATCTAGTGAGGTATTTGAAAATGAATCGATTACTACGCCAGTTAATTTTATATTGCAATTCTCTTGCCCTCTCAAATTAAAAAATCCTCCAATAAAAATTAACAATAGAATGCCAACTTCAATTCGTTTTTTAGCTTTGAAAAATGGAAAATAAGTAAAGCGTTTATTTGTTTTTGGGTAAAGCAACTTTAATAACTAATTTTGAAACAAAAAATCATTAATCCACATTTTTTTTTTAAAAGTGTGTGATATAATAAGTGATTATAAAATTAAGCTAAAGTTGGCGGCCCTTTATTCTTGAAACGAGAATTAAATTGCTTTGTTATGCAATTTAAAAAAGAAATTAGGTAAATTGAATTATGAGCTACAGTATTGAATTTATATTCAATAGCAGTGTTAAAAGAAACAGCCTGAAACTGAAGGCAATTAGAACAATGGCTCCCATGGTTCTCATGAAAAGCAAGCTCGTTGTCAGGTTTATTTAGATTGTTACAATCATGCAATGAAACAAAAGGGATAGCATTTGTAATTGAAATTACAAAACAAATGAAAAAAATGATATCCTTAAATGCAGAAAACAATTATTTTATTATCCTTGCGTCATTTTATCCGCAATTTCTCTAACTTCGTCTCTGTTATATTTATTGTCGCTTTTTGCCCAAAGAGACACCAAATAAAGCAGATTTTCTTCAACTTCTTCGCTATCCTCCAAAGTTTGAAACTCCCAAGCATCATTGGCTTCTAAATGCTCGTAAACCAATCTAATTGAACGGGTCAGCAACGGGTCTTGCTCTGTTTTTGCCATTTCTCTCAATTCCTTCAACATTGGAATCAACGCGTTAGCATCAACGCTATTTTTCTCAATGTTTTGAGTTATTTTTGTTATTAAACTATTGGCAATTGAACTTTTCATAAATATAGGTGCAAATTAACGGATAATTTTCTAATGTACCAAAAATATTAAGACAAAAAAAAACCTACATTTTTTGCAGGTTTTTAAAACTGTATTTTGATTTTTTATTTGCTTGCTTTAATTGCTGCAGCCGCTTTCAACGCAGCTTCTACATCAACAATGCCGCCTTTTGTACATAATTTAGAAAATTTAATTTTTTTCTTTTTGCTTCCAGGCATAATTACTTTTTTACTTGGTTTGTTTACGCTGCTTTCTAAGGCTTGTTTTATTTCTATTGCAGAAAGCGTTGGATAATAAGACCAAACCAACGCTGCAACGCCCGCAACAACAGGACTTGCCATACTTGTTCCGCTATTGTCTTTATATTTATTTGAAGGCAATGTAGAATATATTTTTACGCCTGGTGCAAATACATCGACACTTTTTTTCCCATAATTTGAAAATGTTGCAGGATTTTGGTCTCTATCGCTTGCGCCAACTTCTATCCATGTTTTACATTTCTCTCCGTTTTCGTAAATTGCATTCGGAAAATTTTTGCTTTTGTCATTGTTTTGGTTGTCGTTTCCAGCTGCATGAATCAATAAAACATCTTTGCTTTCTGCGTATTTTACAGCATCATCTACAATGGTTTTATTAAATGAATAAGCTTTTCCAAAACTCATATTGATAATTTTTGCTCCGTTGTCAACAGCATACCTTATTGCATTTGCTATGTCTTTGTCTCTTTCATCGCCATCTGGAACCACTCTCAAAACCATGATTTTAACCACAGTAGCAATGCCATCCATTCCTAGGCTATTGTCTCTAATAGCGCCAATAATGCCACCAACATGCGTGCCATGCTCACCATCGGGCCCCATCAATTCATTGTTCCCATATCCTATTTTTTTATTATCTAAATAATCATCTCCAACTATAAATCTTGGATCAAAACTTAAATTCAAATTATAGTTTACCAGCCCATAATATTGTCTAAACCCATCCGCTATTTCGTCAAAAACCTCTTTTGGTTTTTCGCCAGTTTTACATCTTTCTAAAATATAATTTCTGCCTATTTTTGCTTCGTTTTTGCTAGGTTCATATTTTGTTAATTGTGCAGTTGAAATATCAGGGTTTTCTATTTCTGTTGCAAGTGCATCAGTATATTTTTTTATGGTTTTTATATATCCAAATATATTTGAAGCTTCTTCTAGTTTTTTAGCATGTGTTTTTTGCAATTCTTGAAATTTAGCAAACTCTTTTCTATCTTCTTTTTTAATTTCTTTTTTTGTTTTATCCCCAAATTTAGTTTTGTAATCTCTCAATAACCTTGTCAATTCTAAATTGTCAAATTCAACATCCATTGTTGCTCCACCTATGAAATCCCAACCATTAACATCATCAACATATCCATTCAAATCATCATCCACACTATTGTTTGGAATTTCTTTTGTGTTTATCCAAATATTGTTTTTTAAATCTTCGTGATTTACATCCGTTCCGCCATCAATTACTGCAACAACAATTTCTTTTACATTAGCAGGTTGAACAATGTTTTTTAAAGCATTATTCAAATTAACACCAAAAATTGTGTCATTTGGGAGATAATTAAGATGCCAGTTTTTTGGATAAGATTGAGAGAAAAGATTCGCAGTTATAGCGAATGTAATTGATAATATATATTTTTTCATTTTTAAAATAGTCTGCAAATTTAAGGAATTTGAATATTAAATGGAAGGCGAGTTTGAAATCCTATAACTTTAATTGTTTGAGTAAGGTTTTTATAATGGGTGTAAAAGACACCAAGTTCATTAGATAATTTTTTTTCCATTATTTGATTGCTCGATTGGTTAAATAATTTTTCAAAAGGGTTTTCAACTTTTGGAAGCGAAACAATGTTGTAGTTTTTTAATTTTGATTTGAATGCAGCAATTTTAATGGCATCATTTAATCCACCATAGCTGTCAATCAATCCATTGTTTTTTGCTTGTGCGGCAGCCCAAACCCTTCCTTGCGCAATTTTTTCAACAGAAACACTATCAATTTTTCGACCTTTTTCTACCACATTGGTAAAATCTTCGTAAATACTATTAACCATTTTCTGTAAAAACATTTTTTCCACTTCTTGCAATGGTCTATCTAATCTACCAAAATCAGCATATTTTCCCAAATTAACAGATTCGATTTTTAAACCTATTTTATCATTTATTAATTTTTGGGCATTTGGAAACAATCCGAAAACGCCAATTGAACCGGTGATTGTGTTTGGCATAGCTATAATGCTATCGGCTAATGCACTTATATAATAGCCTCCACTTGCCGCAACATCGCCCATAGACACAATGACGGGCTTTTGTCCTTTACACAAAGCACTTTCTCTGCAAATAATGTCGCTAGCAAGCGCGCTGCCTCCAGGAGAATTAACCCTTAAAACGATGGCTTTAATCTTTTTATTTAATCTAGCTTTCGAAATGGTTTTTGATAACGAAACGCCCCCAATTGTATTATCATTCCCTTCTCCATCCATAATTTCGCCAGAGGCAAATATGACAGCTATTTCATCATCTGATCCAGAATGAGTGTACTCTTTTTTATATGAACTACCTTTAACGAAACTTAAATTCTCAACATTTTTTATTTTTAATCTTTTAGCAATATTCACTTTTAATTCATCTAAATAAATGGTTTTATCAATTAACCCTATTTTTATTGCCTCATCAATTGATTGTATTGTAAAATTATCCATCGATTCTTTTAAAAATGTTGCATCTATTTTCCTGTCTGCAGATATATCGGATATGAAATTTTGGTACAAAACACTTAAAAAACTTGTAATTTGTTCTTTGTTTTCATCGCTCAAATTGGTTCTTGTAAAGGATTCAACCGCACCTTTGTAAGTACCTACTTTAACATATTGCATTTCTACTCCCAACTTTTCTAATGCGCCAGCATAAAACATCACATTGGTAGAGAAACCATTTAATAAAATATTGCCCGTTTTTTCAATGAAAATTGAATCCGCAACGGCTGAAAGATAATAGTTTTTTTTATCGTAATAGTTTGCCGTTGCATAAATAAACTTACCTTTGCTCTTGAATGACTTTAAAGCATTCCTTATTTCAGATATTGTAGCCAAACCATTTTCCGCTAAGCCAGTTTTAAGCAAAATGCCTTTTATTTTTGAATCATTTTCAGCGTTTTTGATAATATTTAGTAAATCTTCTAACCCAATTTGTTGATTGGCATTTACACCAGCAAACAAATCGCCAAAATTTTCTTGACTTCTCTCAGAAATTGGGTAATCTATGTTCAGTTCTAATATTGAATTTTCGCTTACCTTTGTTTCGTTTTTTGTCATCGAGCTACTAATTCCAATGAATGTTATAACCAAAACGATGCCTAATATAAAAAAAGAAATTAATATTCCAATAATGGTTGCGAAAGTATATTTTAAAAAAGATTTCATTTAATTTGAATTAACTGCAAAACTAAATTTTATAGTTTAGCTTAAAACATAATATCGATTAAAGTACTTTTTTAATGATAAACACTAACATACTAAAACTCTTTAAAAAGTTTCAATTAAAAAACGCAAAGAAATTTGTTTAGTTGTTAAATTGTATTACTTTTGCAAACCTAAAAATAAAAATAATTTTTCAAATGAAACAAGATATTCATCCTTCAAGTTATCGCTTCGTAATTTTCAAAGACCTTTCTAGCGATTATTCATTTTTAACGCGCAGTTGTGTAGATACCAAAGAAACCATGAAATGGGAAGACGGTAAAGATTATCCTCTATACAAATTAGAGATTTCTGACAAGAGCCATCCCTTTTTTACAGGAAAACAAACCCTTGTTGATACTGCTGGGAGAATCGAAAAATTCAAAAAGAGATACGAAAGAAAGTAATTTCGACAAATTTATACAAAAGCATCCACTAAAATGGGTGCTTTTTTTGTTTGCCCAAATTCTCTACAAGACACATAAAACATAGGTTTTTGGCGTATTTTTAAGCGTAGTCAAAAAAAAAATACAGTTTTTGAAAAAAAAATTTGTTAAAGTGTTATCAAAACCCCTACTTTTGTGAATTGATATTGAACCCTGAATGAAAATAAAATTACTAAATGCCACATTAACAGGACTTGTTATTATAAGTGCTTACACAGCCAAAGCCCAACAAGACCCATACACAACGCATTATGCTTTTAACAGAATGCTATATAACCCTGCTGTTGCTGGGGCTGGGGATAAATTTTGCTTTACAGCTTTGTCCCATCATCAGTACCTTGGATACGAAGACAGAACTCCGGAATTTTGGCCTCAAACACCTGGCGATAATGCAAGGCCTCTTGCTGTAAGAAGTGTAGGCCCTAAAACGCAAATGTTCTCGGCCTCTGCGCCTATTACCAAATATGGTGGTTTGGGAATCGGTTTTATCAATGATAGATTGGCATACGAAACAAGTACACATATAAAAATTGATGCTGCAGGAAGATTGCCTTTAAGTAACGGAGCAACAATTGCCGTTGGTTTGGAGGTTAATTTTTTGAGAAAAGGATTAGATGGCGCGCTTCTAAAACCTTTGGTTTCTAATGACCCATCTATACCAAATAGAAATGTCGGTGAATCCCATCCAATTTTTGGAACAGGTTTGTATTATACAGACCCAATGGCAAATTCAACTAAATATAAAAACCTTTGGGTGGGCTTTTCTATTCTAAACCTCAATTCACCTTCTTATACTTTCGGACCGCAAGCAACATCTTTTTCTGTTCCCGTAAAACATTACTATTTAATGGGAGGTATTACAATTCAAGATTTTTTAGGCAATCCAGACCTTCAGTTTCATCCATCGTTTATGTTTAAAAGAGCTGGCGTAAATCAAATTGATTTAACAGGTTTAGTAGAATATCAAAAGAAACTTTGGTGAGGTTTGGCTTATCGTTCAACGGCAGATGCAATCTCGGTAATGCTTGGTTATTCTGGGTTTAAAAAAACTTTCGAAGGTCTGCGTATTGGATACTCTTATGATTTAACCTTGACACGAATTCTATCTGTTTCATCTGGAACACATGAAATTCAGTTAAATTATT
>JBDNIM010000272.1:0-1726 GCA_041688295.1 Bacteroidia bacterium | reverse complement strand
TTTATCGGACATTAGTGATTAAAAATATGAAATCAATTATAAAAACTAATAAGGAATCATGCAAAGCAGGGTTTCCTTTTAATCTCAATGTAAAAAGTCTGCTCTTAAGTGTCTTTATTATAACAGGTATCCAAGCACCACTTAAGGCTCAAACACAAGACCCGGTAATCAAACCATCTTGGTGGTTTGGAGCTGCCGCTGGAGCAAATTTTAACTTCTATCGTGGCAGTACCCAGCAATTAAATGAAAACTTTACCCCTCCTGTAGCTTTTCGCGATGGATTCGGTGTCGGTCTGTATCTTGCTCCAACTATAGAATATTACCGCCCAAATACCTTATTAGGATTTATGTTTCAGGTTGGATACGATGGCCGCAGAGCAAAGTTTGAACAGACACTTACCCCATGTAATTGTCCACAAGATTTGTCTACCAATTTGAGTTACCTCACTATTGAGCCAAGTTTGCGTCTTGCTCCATTTAAATCTAATTTTTATTTGTATGCTGGCCCGCGTCTTGCATTGAATATGGATAAATCATTTAAATACCAACTTCAACCAAATCCTGCTTTTCCTGACCAGGTTCCTGGACCGGTTATTGAAGGAGATTTTAACAATATGAACGACTTGTTAATTTCAATGCAGGTTGGGGCAGGATATGACATCTTCCTCAGCGGAAAACAAAAAAGAACACAATTTGTATTGTCGCCTTTTGTTTCATTCCAACCATATTTTGGTCAAAACCCGCGTTCGACTGAAACTTGGAATATTACTACAATAAGAGCAGGTACTGCACTTAAATTTGGCGTTGGTAAAATTGCTTTAGCAAAACAAGAAAAAGAAATTGTAGAAAAACCTGTTGTAGAAAAACCTGTTGAAGAAAAACCAGTTATAACTCCTGAAGTTAATTTTAATGTAAATGCACCAGGAAAAATTATGGCAAAAAATATGGTAACCGAAACTTATCCTATTATCAACTATGTGTTTTTTGATCTAGGATCAACAGAAATTCCGAACCGCTATGTTTTATTGAAGAAAAATGAAGTAGCTAAATTTAAAGAAGAAAATGTAGCACTCTTTACTCCTGCTAATCTTTTAGGTCGTTCTGATAGGCAAATGACATTATATTACAATGTTTTAAATGTTCTTGGTGATAGGATGGTAAAAAATCCAACTTCAACTATTAAGTTAGTTGGTTCATCTGAACTAGGCCAAGCAGATGCACGTTTAATGGCAGAATCTGTAAAAACTTACTTAGTTTCTGTGTTTGAAATTAATGCCTCAAGAATAGCTACTGAAGGCCGCGACAAGCCAAAAATCCCGTCTCAACAATCAAGAGAAGCAGATGAACTTGTTCTTCTTCGTCAAGGAGACCGCAGAGTTTCTTTCGAAAGCAACTCACCTGTATTGCTCAAAGAATTCCAAAGTGGTCCTGATGCTACGCCTAAACCAATAGTGATTGCCGACAATCAAGAAGCACCTGCAGAAAGTGATATTTCTTTTAACAATACGGGCGCTACCAAAGCTTTTACTTCATGGTCGTTAGAACTAAAGGATGAAGATGGAAAGGTACAATACTTTGGTCCTTATACGCAGGATACTGTTGCTATTCCTAGTAATTTAATTTTGGGAAGTCGTCCGGAAGGCGATTACAAAGTAAAAATGATTGGAACAACGAAAGACGGTAAAAAAGTAGAAAAAGAAACAAATTCACGCTTTGTGCTTTGGAC
>JBDNIM010000034.1:0-16647 GCA_041688295.1 Bacteroidia bacterium | reverse complement strand
CGGAGTTTGATAAATTAAAAGATGCAACAACGGGCAATCTATTAAAATCCAAAGCAGATGCAAAAGTAAATGCAGAAAAAGAATTTGAAACTTATGTTAAATCAAACTTCCCTACTGCATTGAAAACTTCTTCTGGCCTATGGTATGTAATAGAGCAAGCAGGAACTGGCGAAAGAGCCGTTGCCGGAAAAAATGTAAAAGTACATTACGCAGGAAAACTTGCCGATGGAACTGAATTTGATAATTCTTATAAAAGAAATGAGCCAATTGGTTTCCAATTAGGTTCGCAACAAGTAATTGCAGGTTGGGATGAAGGGATTGCTTTAATGAGTGTTGGAGCAAAATACAAATTGATAATCCCACACTATTTAGGTTATGGTGAGCAAGGCGCTGGTGGTGTAATTCCGCCTTTCGCAACCCTTATTTTTGACACTGAATTAGTTGAAGTAAAATAAAAAAACAATGATTAGTTATAATACTGATGAACTTTCTGTGCAGAGAGTTCATCAGTTATTGCTTGGCAGTGTTGGCCCTAGGCCAATATGTTTTGCAAGCACCGTTGATAAAAATGGTAAAAGAAATTTAGCGCCATTTAGCTTTTTCAATGTTGTGAGCGCAAACCCACCTATCCTTGTTTTTGCCCCCAACAACAGCGGAAGAACCGGAGAACCAAAACATACCTATTTGAACATAAAAGAAGTTGCTGAGGTTGTTGTAAATATTGTAAATTTCAATATGGTGCAACAAATGTCTTTGGCTAGTTCGCCTTATTCAAAAGAAACGGATGAGTTTTTGAAGGCTGGATTTACACCAGTTGCTTCAGATTTAATAAAACCATTCAGAGTAAAAGAAAGCCCTGTTCAATTGGAATGTAGGGTAGAAAATGTGATTGAATTTGGAAAAGAAGGCGGTTCGGGAAATTTGATTATTTGTCGAGTTGTAAAAATTCATGTTGACGAAAGTATCTTAACAGAAAACGAACAAATTGACCAAACGAAGATAGATTTGGTGGCTCGCATGGGCGGCAATTGGTATTGTAGAGCCCATGGTGACGCATTATTTGAAATAGAAAAACCTTTAACTACATGTGGAATTGGAATTGATGTATTACCTATTCACATTAGAAATAGTGAAATTCTTTCTGGAAATGACCTTGGTATTTTAGGAAACATAGAGACCATTCCTAGCGAAATAGAAATTGAAACTGCTAGCAAGGAAATGGGTAAAATAAATTGGTCAACTGCCAAACAGTTAATTCAAAATGGCGATGGGCGAAAAGCTTTAGCTTGGCTTTGGTCAAATAATTTCTAAAGGCCCTTCTCCAATTTTGTTTTTAAACAAAACCCCATCTTGACAAAACTGCTTTAGTTCATTTTCAATAAACCTCTCTACAATTGTGTTGTCTTTTTCTAAGCTTAGAAAATGGACATTTGCACCTGCATCAAGCGTAAATGCAACTTTCAGATTGGTTTGATTCCTAAAACCAAGTATTAATTCAATAATTTTTAGCGTGTTAGGTTTCATTAAAATGAAAGGCGTTGGCGAACTCATCATCAACGCATGAAGTTGCAATGCCTCTGCCTCCACTAAACTTATAAATGCATCTTGGTTGCCCGACTTTAAAATATCAAGCAATATTTCTGTATTTTTAAAAGCCTCCAAATAGCGTTGCTGCGCAAAGATGTGTTCGTTTAACAAAGCATGTCCTTTGGAGCTAGATACAGATTTTTGACCTTTTTCTACAATTAAAATAGTGTCGCTGATTGATTTGAAATTATCGTGAACAATATTGTCGATGTTGACTGCATATTCATCACTTGATTCGGCTATGGAAAGTGTTTTTCCCCAAAGATTAAATCCACCATAAACACTTCGGCAAGCGCTGCCCGAGCCTATACGGGCCCAAAAAGATGCGGTTTTTTTAAAATCAAAATTATCTTTGCCTACGATTTGCTGATGCAAGGAACCTAAATTAAGTGCTAAAGCACTAAATGCAGATGCAGAAGAAGCAATGCCGCTGCTGTGCGGAAATGTATTGCTCGAATTTATTTTTAAATGAAATTGCCCCATCCATTGAAACTGGGCTGATATTTTATCTAAAAATGGACGGATTTTCGCTTCAAACTGTGGATTGGCTTTGTTTTCGAACAAAAACTCGAAACTAATACCCGTTTGGTTTTCGTTGTATTCTGCTTGAATGCTTGTGTCAGAAATGGCTTGGTTGAGGGTGAAACTTATGGATGGATTGCATGGCAACTGATTGCCTTTTTTCCCCCAATATTTTACTAATGCTATGTTTGATGGGCTTTGCCAATGGCTGCTAAAAATGTTTGTTTGTAAATTCATTTTAATCGATTAAATCTTTGAATGTATAGATTTTGTTAAACCCTTTTTCTTTAAAATAGTTTTCTGTGTTTTCGCCAGTTGCCAAAATATAATCGCCCCCCCAAGCGCCAAGGCTTTTTATTGAACCTTTAAAATCGTTGAATAATTCTTGTTTAATAGTCGGTTTGTTTAAAAACTCGGAAGTTTCGGTTTCGGCTAGTTCTATTAATAAGCAAAACTCGAAATAGTCTTCGTTGATGGCTATTAGTTTGCTAAGTTTGCTGAGTTGCATAACCTGGCTGATTGTTGGATGGCGGCTATTTTCAGATATAGATTGTCGGCTGTTTTGTTTTTTATTTAAATGAATAAAAAACAGTTTGTCGGTAAAGTTTTTGTTCCAATTTACGACTTCAATTTTAGGCTCACTGCCGTTCATGGTGTATAAAAGTGGCTTGCCTATTTGGGCAACCGCCACATCAAAACCACTTCCTTTGAAGGCATTGAAATGCAAAGCGAATGGATTTATATTTGCCCATTGGGCAATATTGTTAGTGAGGGTGGAGCTGCTACCAAACCCGTCCTGCAAATCAAATTCGAGGTAATTATCTACCTTATAATTTCCTTTTTTTGCCAAAAAAAAAGGATTTAACACTTTAGCATTGATTAAAAATCGCTGCAAATGCAGTGCAATATGTCTGTCGTTGGTTTCTAAGACAATTAAATTAGGCAGACTAAGCAAACAAGAGAACCAACAGTCTCCATCAACACCAAAACTGCTCCAATCAATAGAATAATTATCACTTTCGGTAAATTCGGTGATCATTTTTTGCCCTTTTTTAACCGGCAAAGAAAAACAAACAGCACCGTGCAACACTGCATACTCGCCTGCTAACATTAATTTTCCGTGGCTGTAAAAAGTTTGATGCATTCTTTTGTAAATTGGATACAAAACTAAATCTTTTAATCTAAAAAACTTAGCATAAAACGCATTTTATATAAATAAGCTATTCAATTTTTATAAATTGCTTTTGATATATTTGATTACTAACGCTGATTTTTATATAGTACACGCCATTACTCCATCTTTCCGTATCGATGTTTTCTTGAGTGGTTTCAATGTTTTTTGCAAACACAAGCTTACCAATTGCATCATAAACTTCTATTTTAAACGGTTCAGATTCATTTGTTAAATTAAGGCTTTTTCCAAAAGGATTTGGAAAAATAACTATTTTATCGTTTTCGGTATTTTTTATAGCAGAGAAATTTGGAAGTGTTATAGACTGCAATGTTGTATTAATACAACCTGTTGCATTTGTTGTGGTTAAACTTACTGAAACTGAACTTGCATTATAAGGCCTCATGTCAATAATTTGGGGTTGAACTAAAAAGGAATCGGTGTTATTTATCAACCATTTATATTTTAAATAAGAAGTCTCCATTGGCGTAAATGTATAATTATACCAATTTTTTACAAAACTAAATTGCGCATCTGTTGTATCAAAAGCTTTTATTAGCAATGGGCCATAGATTTTTGAACATTCGCCTAATTTGGCATTTACTAATAACAAATCGCCTGTTTTTAAATTTTGATAATTAAAACTTGAATTACTGCTATTAGCAACCTCAATTCCATTTAATAAAAATTGATAATTTGCAAATAGATTGTTTACAGTGTAAATGTAATTATTGCTACATAAAGCCAAGTTTTGGGGCCCGCTGTTTGAAATATTTGGCGAAACATCAACCCTATAGGCAATTTTTTCTATAATTGGTTGACAATTTAGGGAAGCACTATCAATGAGTTTAATTAAAAGCGTGTCGCTTCCTCCTGGCGTAAAAGTATAAATAGTATCAGTTAGGAAAGCTCCGTTAGCAAAAGAAACAGAATATTTAGATTTATAAAGACCCGATAAAACAATGCTTAAAGAATTGCCTTTACAAACGCGTCTTTGAGGGCTAATTGTATAAGTTAAATTAGAACAATCATTTGTCTTCACAATTAAAGTACTATCGGCAATTTGACAAAAATTGTTTTGGTTAAATCTCAATACAACATTATAGGTTGTTGCAGACGAAAGTCCGTTTATTTCAAGCGATGAGTCAGTGGTTGTGGAATTAAATTGAGATTGATTTAAACTAAATGAATAAGCAATAATGCCAACTTTCTTTTTCCAATTGATTAAAATTTTTGATGTTGTTTTTTGAATAGTAATATTATCGGGATATTGGGCTTTTTCCACTGCAATATTTAAATTATTAGAATTGGAACTTAAACATGAGGCAGATGATTTTGCAACTGCATAAACCACGGTGTTTTGTGTCCCAAAAATAGCAATTTTTTTATTAATAGATTTTTCATAAAGTTGATTGTTTACATACCAGAATAAAGTATCTAAATTACTACCTGAAGCTGTAAAGGTGTCATTAAAAAAATTGCAAAAAGTGCTTCTATTGGTTTTATTCACTATTGAAATAATTGGAGTAGGTGCAACATTTAAGGTAAAGGTTGGACTTAAACTTGAACACCCGTTAATTGTAGATGTAAATCTTACATTTTAAATGCCTGAATCTTTAAGAAAAACAGTTCTGGTTGGCTTATTATTTGGCAACCATAAATAATCAATATTACTAGCATTGGCTGCAGAAACTAATATTGAGTCGCCATTACAAATTCGGGCAGACGAGCCGCTGCTAATTGAGGCTGCTGGCGATTGAACCAAATTAATTCTTAAGGTATCGGAAAAACTAATGCCTTTTGCATTTCTAACATTTAAAATGGCTAGTTTTTGTCCAGCAGATGTCCAAACGACATTTGGGTTTTGCTGCGTACTCGTTGCTGGAGTACCGTTAATAAATCGCCATGCGTATGAAGTTGGAGAATTTGTGCCGCTGCCATTAAAAACAATATTTGAGTTATTGCAAAGTGGGTTTGTTGTTGTGCTTGCTGTTGCTTTTGGCAATAAAGTTGATGGATTAATGTCAAATGATTTTCCATAAACGGCATCACCACTGTTTTGACCATTATTATTGGCTGACATTACAACCACATAAAAAGTCACCTTCCCAACGACACTGTTTGGCGCTTTCCAGCTAAATGTCCATCTTGTGCTATCTGTTCCAACTGTTGAGGTGCCAGTGGAGGTATGTTGAATATATTCTCTAGTTTTTGAACTAATAGTGGCTGTTACTTTGCTAGTTCGTGAATTTAAGTTTGTAAAAGTGCCAATAGGATCGTTGCTGCTATTTAATGCTGTAATTTGAAATCCAAATTTTGAAATGCCTGTTTGTTTGTAGGTTAATTCTATTGTGTAAGTAGAGTCGGGGATGTAACCATTGCCAGTAAAATTGCCTTTTAATCGCAAATTGTTTAATGCAGTGCCTGTTGTTGTAACCGAACCGCCATGGCAAGACACACAACTGCTTTCATTTGGGGCATTGCTATAACCTCCGCCTGGGCCGCTGTTGTTGTTAATAGCACTTGTTAACACAAAAATAAAAACACAGCCGATAGCAATATTCAATAGTAGTTTTTTCTTCATTTTAATAATATATAAGATGCGAATTTAAGCCAAATTTAATCTTACTCCCCTTTCAATAATAAAAAATGACATGAAAATGACACAATTTAAATAAGGTTTTCTATTTCTTTAAAAAATTTTGCTAATGGAAAACCCATGATATTGTAGTAACATCCTTCTATTTTTTGAATGCCAACATAGCCAATAAACTCTTGAACACCATAGGCTCCTGCTTTGTCTAAGGGTTTATATTTAGTTAAATAATAATCTATAATTTCTTCGGAAAGGGAATTGAATTGAACTTTGCTTTCGTCAAAAAAGGAGAAAGTGGTTTTGTTTGTTTTTAGGGTTACGGCTGTGTAAACGGTGTGTTCATTGCCGGATAATTGAAGAAGCATTTGCTTGGCTTCTTGCATGTTTTCGGGTTTGTTTAGTACTTTATTTTTTAGCCAGACAATTGTGTCTGAGGTTACTAAAACCTCGTTTTCTGCCAATGGAAGCTGATAGGCGGCCGCTTTTTTTTGGGAAAGAAAAAGGGGGATTTCTTGGGCTTGCAAGGATGGATCAAAGGTTTCTTCGACATCTATTTTTATGATGGAAACATCAAAACCGCAGTCCTTCAACAAGTGTTGTCTGCGAGGACTTTGCGAGGCTAGTAATATTTTTTTTGTGAAGGCTTTCATTTGTTTAGGTTAAAATTAAATTGACCACTCCCACAACAATAATTATCTTTAAGTAAAGGCTCACTTTATCGAAATCGTGGCTGGTTTTGCCTTTGGAAACTTCGTTCAACAAATAGAACAAAGAGAAAGTTATGAGGGCCATTAACCCAGCGCTGGCATACATTTGAACACCCCAAGCCAAAAAAGCATAGATGGAACAAAACAACAATTCGATGCCTATGAAAGCATAAATCAGGATTTTAGCACCCTTAACCCCCGCCACAATTGGGTAGGTTTTGTAGCCCGCTTTGGCATCGCCTTCCATGTCTTGAATGTCTTTCACTATCTCCCGAATAACGCTGATGATGAACGCAAAAACAATGTATCCAAAAAAGTTCAGCCAACCCACTTGGGTGCTTGGTTTGATAACAAAAACACAAGCAGCCACCACGGCTGCACTACACATTGCCACCAACAAATTGCCCAAAATGGGTACTCCTTTTAAATAAATAGCATATAAATACAGCAAGCCAATAATACATGCATTTACGACCAAATAATCTTTGCTTAGCCAAAAGCTGAGGCCCAAAGAGGCCGAAATTAGCGCAACATAAAGCAGTTTTGAGTTCCGTTCCGTCCACACATCAGGGATAAAAACCTTGCTTGGTTTGTTTATTTTATCCGCCTCAATGTCATACAAATCATTGATAACATAGCCGCCTGCTGCTGTCAATATGGCAGGCAACATGAGCTTTATAACATCCAACCAATAGAAAGCATTTTGGCCATCAGCATATTTAAAACACACCAACAAAATGGTGAGCGCAATGATGCCCAAATTGATTGGTCTGATAATTGCAATTTTCTTTTTCACACAACAATATTGCAATTTATATTTTATATTGCCAATGTTTTTGTTTTCACACATGTTTAAAACTTATTTTAAAATTCCTACATTATTTCTGCTAAGCCTGGTTTTGGGCTTTTTTATACAGTCATTTTACAAATCTTTTTTTCAACTACTAGCCCTTTTTCCTCGCAACCTTCAACATTTGCCAGGCATTTTTGGCATGGTGTTTTTGCATTCAAACCTCATGCACCTTTTGTCTAATTTATTGCCCCTTAGCATTTGTTTGTATGGAATATATTTTTTTTACAACACAATAGCTACCAAAATACTGCTAACAAATTGGTTTTTTTCAGGCCTATTTATTTGGCTGCTTGCTCGCCCATCTTTCCATATTGGCGCTAGCGGCCTGGTTTATGCCCTCATTTTTTTCATCCTCATTAGCGGCCTAATCCGCAAAAACAAACAGCTTTTGGTGTTTGCGTTCATCAACCTAACGCTGCAAAGCGGCCTTATTTGGGGCATGGTGCCGCAAGACAATCAAATCAGTTGGGAAAGCCATTTGATTGGCGGAATTGTTGGCTCGGCATTGGCCATTTTGTACCGTAAACAAGGCCCTCAACGCGACCGCAACCATTTTTCTAAAGATGAGGAAACAGACGATGGAGAGGATGAATATGAGCGTGTTGTGGATCATTTTTAGGGTTTTAGGGGGGGATGTGTTTTGCAGGCGCTAAACATTGTTCCCTTGTGGGTTCTGTCGTTCTGAGGAACAATCAACATTGCTGAATTGTGGGTTCTGTTATTCTAAGGAACAATCAAAATTGTTCCCTTGTGGGTTCTGTCATTCTGAGGAACGAAGAATCTCACATACTGATTGACACTCAAAATATTGAAATGCTAGTCCCCATTTATTAGCAGGGATTCTTCGTTCCTCAGAATGACAAAGCCAAAAAAATTGTGGGTTCTGTCATTCTGAGGAACAATCAACATTGTTCCCTTGTGGGTTCTGTTATTCTAAGGAACAATCAAAATTGTTCCCTTGTGGGTTCTGTCATTCTGAGGAACGAAGAATCTCACATACTGATTGACACTCAAAATATTGAAATGCTAGTCCCCATTCATTAGCAGGGATTCTTCGTTCCTCAGAATGACAAAGCCAAAAAAGGTATTTGCTTTGCCAAAAACTATTTGCCCACAAAAATTATACTTTACCCTATTGCACAAATAACGAACGCCATAAATAATCTTTAGCATACTATTCTAAAAATTAAGAATAGCTTAAATAACCATTAGCATAAGCTTCCTTATATTCAGAAGTTCATTAATACTTTAATTTGCATTCATCCTAAAAATATTTTACACTCATAAAATTAAAATTTATACCATAAAGTATTATCAGAATACCATAGTTTAAAAAAATTACACCCTTCAAAAAAAAAATAATGCTATAAATATTTGTTTTTTTATAAAACATTGTTTTATTTTGCATTACAAATTAAATATTTATAGCATTATGATGAACTTGAAAACCTTTTTTAAAAACATTTTTGAAACAAAAGAAATCTCGGATAGCAATATGAATAAATTTGGCAAAAGCCATGTTTCTCGTTTAGAGGCATCTAACCATAGCGGCACATACGACATAATCCTTTTAGATACAAAAACGACTTTGTTAACCTATAAAAATGCAATTAATAGCGAAGATGTTGCAGTTGCAAACAAACAAGGAAAAACAATTGCTACCGACACTATTTTTGCAGATTTTCAAGCTTTAATTAGTCAAAAAGAAGGCATTATTCGTGGCATCTTTGGAATTAAAAGTGCTACTTACAAAACATTTTTTCCATTGGGCTTAACAGAATATAGCACCGCTAACAAAGCGAATGTAGAGATGCTTATGCATCGTGTGGTTGCTGCCGCTACGGCCATTGTTGCAGATTTGCCGCCTAGTTTCCTGCCCGAATTTACCGCTATAAAGCAAAACTACACGACCGCTCGCACAGAACAATTGATTAAAATAGGAACCGTTGAGGCTCTAAAATCGGCCACGGCCATCGCTCGGCATAACTTGAGTATCCAACTTATGAAAAATTTGCTCATTATAGCAAGCAATAACATAGGCGACACCTCAATGTTGGAAGATTATTTTGATCAGAGCTTCATTCGCAACAGCAGTCAACCCAATGACGGAAGTATTATGGGTGTTATTTCTGCGAATCAAACCATTAATATAGAAAAAAAAGGCATAAATTCCAAAACGGAGTTCACCCTCACAAACAATGGCCCCCAAACTTTGAATTTTGGCATACAACAAAATGAGCTTGACCCCGTCACATCTGGGATTTTGGTAGCATCCAATACAACAATGCCCGCAAACTACATCCAACTCCTTGGTCCCAATCCCGTGGGCAGTCCTTATTTGAATGTTACCAACCTTTCGGCTTTGGCAGGGGCTTATCGGGTTTTGATTGAATAGATTCTTTTAATTTAGAATATTCTTAATTATCAAATCTTAATTCCCAATTAAACTAAATTTCTTTTAAAAAATTTAAAACATTCACATTGTCAGCATAATCATTCAGGCTGGGCAATTGTGTGTTTCCAAAGTCGATTTTATGAGAAATTGCAGGCATCTTACTCACCACACATTGAATGTCCGCTTCGTTTTCAGCGATGTAATCAAGCACTTCATTTTCCGAATTATAAAAGTGATAATTCAATGTAGAAATAGGCGTATGCAAATCGGTTTTGTTTTGAAACAACATAAAACCATTGTCGTAATGCTTCGTTAAATTCATCAATAAAATCGATTTGTGATACATATAATTATTATAATATTTATTGTGATGCACAATGTCAATATACTTGTCATACGCATCATAGAGTGGCTTTAGCTCAAAGTTTTTTGGCAAAAGCAAGTGCGTTACATTTCGGCAACCAAGCCCAAAATGCGTAAAAATATCATCGGCCAAAGCAAATAACTCTTTCTCTGTTTCCAGCCCATTCAAGACCGCAATTGAAGTTCGATTTTTTCTAATGATAATCGGAATGTCCTTAAAATAATACTCAAAATAGCGTGAAGAATTATTGCTACCCGTTGCTATCAGGGCATCTATATCCTTTAGGCTATCCGTAATTGTAATTTCAAATGATGGATTCGTTTTTTTCAAATTCTCAATCGCCCATCGCATCAAAACTTCATCTTGACCCGATAATTTCACCATCGCATGATGCCCAGCGGCCAAAACACATAACAAATCGTGCAGCCCCACCATTGGAATATTTCCCGCCATAATAATCCCAACTTTTTTAGCCCAGCTGCTCGCATGGTTGTCTTTAAGCCAGTTTTCAATATCATACATTTGCAAGGCTTTGTGCCAACTTTCGGCCGCAAATTTGATGTTTGCAGGCGTAAACCATTGGTTTTTAATTTGTGCGCCATACATTATTTCAGCGGGCATATTGTTCATTAAAAGTCCAAATTGATGGAAATACGAAGATTGGTTCTGTTGGTTCAAAGCGTTGGTGTAAAAATAAAGTGCAAAATTAAGCTAAAAACAACGAGCCCGAAAAACCTTTTTCGAGAATCATTTATAGTTTTAAAAAATGGATAAATGTTTTTAAACAATAAGATTGTTTTTTTTCAATAAAAAATAGTAGGTTTGAAACAATGTTTAAACATGTTTTATTTACCCTGATTTTTAGCATTATTAGTCAATATTCTTATGGCCAAGATGGCTTCAAAATTGGCCCTTCTGCCTATTTGGTAAGAGGCGGAGCTATCCCTGTTGACGATTTGCCTTTTAATTACAACACCCGATATAGAGCGGGTTTTGGTGCCGGACTTACCATGCGCTATGGGTTTACCCCTTTTTTCTCTATGAGTGCTGGCGCATTTTTTGTGTCGAAAGGATACAAAATTTTTAACGATACTAACAGAAACGGCAGTGTTTTGAAAAGAAACTTAAGCAATTTTGAAATTCCACTTAATTTCCATTTTTTAATCAAACGCATGTCGAAAACAGAAGCAAGGCTTGTTTTGGGCGGCACTATTTGCAACAATATTACAGCATCAAGTAAAACCCTGAGCAACAAAAACGGTACATTTATTGTAAAAGAAAATTTTAAACACAAAATATATCCAATGCTGAACGCAGGCGTTGAATTTACCCGTACAGACAAGGTAAAAAACACCATGGTATTTAGTTTTATGTATAGATACAGCCTTGCCACCGCCAATGAATTATCGGTTTTTAGCAATCCAAACAACAACACCCGAGATTTTATGTCTGCCCAAAGAGGCACCTATTTAGGCATTGGATTCACCTACCTATTCGACTCCCGAAACTTCAGAAAAAAAGAAGAGTTTTTCTATTAAATTAGAAATTTTTTAGCCGTTCAAAATTTGTTTACTAGTTCATTTTCAAAAAGTTTAAATTTGCACCATGTTTAATCAATACGAAACTTTTTTAGAACATGTATATAAACATGGCACCTTAAAAAACGACCGCACAGGCACGGGTACAAAAAGTGTGTTTGGCTATCAAATGCGTTTTGATTTGAATAAAGGATTTCCAATGATTACTACTAAAAAAGTACATTTAAAATCGATTATTTATGAATTGCTTTGGTTTTTAAAAGGCTCTACAAATATTGGATATTTAACAGAGAATGGGGTAAAGATTTGGAACGAATGGGCCGATGAAAACGGAGATTTAGGACCCGTTTATGGCAAACAGTGGCGCAGTTGGGCAAATCCAGACGGCACCGTCATAGATCAAATTGCAGAATTAATAAACACCATAAAAACCAATCCAGACAGCCGCAGAATGATTGTAACAGCATGGAACCCTAGCGATTTGCCAAAGATGGCACTCATGCCTTGCCATTGCCTGTTTCAATTTTATATTGCCAATGGAAAATTATCTTGCCAATTGTATCAAAGAAGTGCCGATATTTTTTTAGGCGTACCTTTCAATATTGCTTCTTATGCGTTGCTAAACATGATGATTGCCCAAGTTTGTGGTTTAGAAAACGGAGAATTTATCCATTCTTTTGGCGATGCACACATATACAACAACCATTTTGAACAAGTAGAACTGCAACTGTCTCGCAAGCCAATGCCCTACCCTACAATGAAAATAAATCCAGAAGTGAAATCAATTTTTGATTTTAAATTCGAAGATTTTACATTAGAAAACTACCAGCCGCATGCAGGTATAAAAGCACCCATTGCAATTTAAAACTATGGTACATTTTTTAGTAAAATATAAATTTAAACAAAAAGGAACATTCATCTTTCAAAAAAAATCCATAAATTGCACCTCTAAATTTTGATTAAAGAACCTAAATATAAAAAAAGAACTTCCTTCTGGCCCACAATCATCAGTATGACACTAGTATTGTTTATAGTTGGCCTCCTTGGCTTGGTCTCCATTTATGCCAAACATTTGGCAACTTTCTATCGCAATAATTTTGAAGTTTATGTTTATTTCTCTGCCGATGCCACCAAAGAACAAACTTTAGATGTTGAAAAACTTATAAAAGCAAGACCTTTTGTGCTAAAATCCACATTTATAGACAAGGATATTGAAGCAAAAAAAGAAATAGAAAAAACAGGCGAAGATTTTATTAAAACATTGGGATATAATCCATTTCCCCATTCTCTAAAATTGAATATCAACGCAGACTACGCCAACGAAGAAAAAATGCAGGAATTGGAAAAATCATTGTTAAAAACAGCTTTTATTGACGATGTGGTTTTCGCAAAAGATGATTTAGGAAAAAATATTTTGTCTCAAATCAATCAAAACTTCCATTCCGTAGAAAAAGTATTGTTAATTTTAGCCTCCTTATTTCTAATAATTGCTTTGGCATTAATTAACAGTACAGTAAGAATCAATATGTTTGCCCGCAGATTCATTATAAAAAGTATGCAGTATGTTGGCGCTTCAGATTGGTTTATTATCAAGCCTTTTATCAACATGTATTTGACTTATGCCATTGTTTCAACATTAATTTCTATAACTATGTTGGCTGCCTTGGTCTATTTTTTAGAGTCAAATTTACAGTTAAACACATGGCATCAATTCATAAGCCAATATGCCATCATGGCACTTGTGCTTTTGGGTTTGGCAATTGTAATTTCGCTAATTAGCGTTTATTTTTCAACCAAACGATACTTAAAACTTAAAATCGATCAACTTTATTAATCAACACATTATTATAATAAAAACATTATGTCTAAGCAAAAGATAACCAACAAAAACGCTGCGCCAGCAAAAAGCAATTTCTTTGTTTTCAAAAAAGAGAACTACATCTTATTAATAGCAAGTGCTGTTATTTTAGTAATAGGATTTTTAATAATGGCAAGCGGAAAAGACCTTCCTTTTGATGCTGCTAGAAAAATTACCGTTGCGCCAATCGTTGTTCTTTTAGGATTTGGGGTTGGTGTTGTTTCTATTTTATACACCCCGAAAGACAAAGAAGGCGAACAACAAAAAAGGGATTAAAAATTGGATTTATTTCAAGCCATTCTTATTGCTATTGTTGAAGGCCTAACAGAGTTTTTGCCGGTTTCATCCACTGGGCACATGATTTTATTAAGCTCTATTTTTGGCAATGAAGGCGATGATTTTGTAAAAATGTTTCAAGTCTCCATTCAGCTTGGGGCTATTATGGCAGTGGTGGTTTTATATTGGAAAAAGTTTTTCAATTCAAATGTATTGCCTTTTTACATCAAACTATTTCTAGCGGTGATTCCGGCCTTGGTTTTAGGTAAATTATTTGACGATGCCATAGAACAATTGTTGGAAAAACCTGTGCCTATAGCGATTGCGTTAATCGTTGGTGGTGTTGTTCTATTATTTATCGATTCTTTTTTCAAAAAAGGAACAATTACCCAAGAGACAGAGATTAGCAACAAAAAAGCAGTTATTATTGGTTTTTGGCAGTGTTTGGCAATGATGCCCGGCACAAGCAGAAGTGCAGCCTCAATTATTGGCGGTATGCAGCAAGGCCTTAACAGAGAAACGGCAGCCGAGTTTTCTTTCTTTTTGGCAGTGCCTACAATGTTGGCTGTTACCTTGTATTCTATTTTTCTAAAAACATTTAGCAAAACCCAACAAAAAGGATATGAAATGATTTTAGAATCTCAAGAACATATCCTCCTTTTTTCGGTTGGAAACATTATTGCTTTCATTGTTGCATTGCTGGCCATAAAGTTTTTTATCGGATTTGTGAAAAAATATGGATTCAAGCCGTGGGGCTATTACCGCATTGCTTTGGGTATTACATTTTTAGTTTACTATCTATAATTTCATCAATCTAAACTTTAATCATTGTCTTCTTTTTTTCTAAAAAAGACCATAAAAATATTGTTTTATTATTATGCTTAATTTCATTAATTTTGCCAACTTTAAAATAAAGAACCATGAGTATATCAAAAATTCAAGAACTATTAGGAGCCGAAGCCGACAACTTGCTGTTGCACCAATCAAAAACCATTGCAAAAGAGCTTCTTCACTTGCCTGGCGGTGATTTCATAGACAGGGTTTTTGCGCAAACCAATCGTTCGCCACAGGTTTTAAAAAGCCTTGGTTCTATTTATAACCACGGGCGTCTTGCAGGAACAGGCTATGTTAGCATTCTGCCTGTTGATCAAGGAATAGAGCATAGTGCAGGTGCTTCATTTGCACCAAACCCTGCTTTTTTTGACCCCGAAAATATTGTTAAGTTAGCTATTGATGGTGGTTGCAATGCTGTGGCATCAACTTATGGTGTTTTAGCGGCATGCAGCAGAAAATACGCACATAAAATTCCTTTTATAGTAAAAATTAACCACAATGAGTTTTTAACCTATCCTAATAAATTTGACCAAATAATGTTTGGAAGCGTAGAGGATGCTTGGAACCTTGGTGCTACTGCCGTTGGTGCAACTATCTATTTTGGTTCGCCAGAATCGGCCAGACAAATTGTTGAAGTGGCACAAGCTTTTGAAAGAGCACATGAGTTAGGAATGGCAACAATTTTATGGTGCTATTTGAGAAACAACGACTTTAAAAAAGATGGTGTCGATTACCATACAGCAGCAGATTTAACAGCGCAAGCGAATCATTTGGGTGTTACAATTCAAGCTGATATTATTAAACAAAAATTGCCGACCAACAATGGTGGATACAATGCTATTAATTTTGGAAAAACACACTCTAAAGTTTATAGTGAATTATCCACCAATCACCCAATTGACCTTTGCAGATACCAAGTGGCAAATTGCTATATGGGCAGAGCGGGGCTCATCAATAGTGGTGGCGAAAGCAAAGGCGAAAGCGACTTGTCAGAAGCGGTTACAACAGCTGTAATTAACAAAAGAGCGGGCGGTCAAGGATTAATCAGTGGAAGAAAAGCGTTTCAAAAACCATTTAATGAAGGCATTGCTTTGCTAAATAGCATTCAAGATGTGTATTTAGAAAAAGAGGTTACTATTGCATAATTCAGATTAAAATCGTATTCTTGTACAATAATTATGAGTTGGTTTAAAAGAGTTTCAGAAGGAATTACCACAAAGACCAAAGAAAAAAAGGCAACGCCTGATGGACTTTGGGACAAATGCCCTAGATGTAAGGTAATAACCCCTCATAAAGAGTTGGTTGAAATAAAATATGTATGTCCGGGTTGCGATTACCATTATAAAATTGGCTCAAAAGAATACTTTGAAATCTTTTTTGATGATAATAAATTTAAAGAAATGGATGCCAATTTGGTTTCTGGCGATCCTTTAAATTTTAATGACTCTAAACCATATAAAGACAGAATCAAAGATAGTATCGAAAAAAGTGGTTTAAAAGACGCTTGTCGCACGGCTGTTGGAAAATCTAACGGACGAAAAATTGTTATTGCATGTATGGATTTTGCTTTCATTGGCGGTTCTATGGGTAGCGTTGTGGGAGAAAAAATAGCAAGGGCGATTGATTATGCAAGAGAAAATCGTCATCCAATGATTATTATTAGCAAAAGTGGCGGTGCGAGAATGATGGAAGCAGCATTTTCTTTAATGCAAATGGCAAAAACATCTGCTAAATTAGCTTTGCTTAACAAAGCAAAAGTACCTTACATTTCTATAATAACCGACCCAACAACAGGCGGAATTACAGCTTCGTTTGCAATGCTTGGCGATTTTAATATTGCAGAGCCAGAGGCTTTGATAGGTTTTGCAGGACCCAGAGTTATTAAAGAAACAATAGGAAAAGATTTGCCAAAAGGATTTCAAAGTTCAGAGTTTTTACTAGAACAT
>JBDNIM010000271.1:0-4189 GCA_041688295.1 Bacteroidia bacterium | reverse complement strand
TGTAAATGACTCGCAATTTATTACTAGGTCTGAAATTATTTGGGAAAAAGGCACCAATCGTTCTGCTTTTTTCAGAGGCGAGGTTGATAAGTATGGTTGGGTAGATATTGGTTCGTCTTTTCTGCCTTCTGATATTATTGCAGCATTTTTATTTGCACAGTTGGAATGTTTGGATAAAATACAAACAAAAAGAAAGCAAATTTGGCAACAATATTATGATGAACTTTTACCATTAGAAAATCAAGGGTTTATTAAATTGCCCCAGTTGCCTAATTATGCTTCAAATAATGCGCACATGTTTTATGTTCAATGCAATACGGTTGAAGAGAGAACGGCACTAATCGAGCATTTAAAGCAGCAAAAAATAAATGCAGTTTTTCATTATTTAAGTTTGCATAAAAGCCCCTACTATATCGATAAACACGACCAAAGGGATTTAATACATTCAGATATTTATTCTGATACTCTGATCCGATTACCAATGTATTATGAATTAGAAGGACAAGATGTTTCTAAAATTGCAAAATCAGTTTTAAGTCATTTCAATAAATAAAAAAGAGGATAATAAATAATGATAAATAAAAAATGAAAAAGATACTAATTGCGGGAGCTGGAGGAGCGCCTTCTGAAGGTGTAATCAATTCTTTATTGCTCTCAAAAAAAGATGAGCTAATTTTTGGAATGGGAAGCGAACCTACCGATTTAGTTTTGTCAAAAGCGTATAAAAAGTATTTCGTGCCTTATGCTAATGAACCAAATTATAAGGAAACATTGTTAAATTTATTGAAAGAAATACGACCAGATTTTATTCACTTTCAAAATGATTTAGAAATCTATCATAGTTCTTTATTTATAGATGAAATTCACAAATTAGGAGTTAAAACATTTATGCCACCAAATGATGTGATAGATACTTGTGTGCACAAATACAAATCATATTTAAAATGGGTAGATGCAGGCATAACAGTGCCTAAAAATATTCTAATTCAAAATGAATTAGATTTGAAAAATGCATTTAAAGAATTATCTAATGAGGAAGGTAAAATATGGTTAAGATCCTCTTCTATTGGTGGCGGGGGAAAAGGAGCGCTACCTACAAATGATTATTCGTTTGCAAAAGCTTGGATTGAGCGATATAATGGTTGGGGAGATTTTTTAGCTGCAGAAATGCTAACTCCAGATACTGTAACATGGCTTTCTATATGGTATGAAGGTGAGCTGGTTGTAGCCCAAACAAGACTGAGAAAAGGTTGGACTCATGGTAATAGAACAGTTTCTGGTGTTACAGGTGTTACAAAAGTAGGACAAACATTTTCGAATAAAGAAGTTGATAGAATTTCAATAGAAACTATAAAAGCTGTAACTAACAAACCTCATGGAATTTTTGGAGTTGATATGGCATATGATAAAAATGGAATACCCAATCCTACCGAAATAAATATTTCCAGATTTTTTACTACGGTATTATTTTTTACAGAGGCAGGTCTAAATATGCCTGAAATATATAAAAACATAGCTTTGTACGATGAGTTTCCAAAGTTAGAAAAAAACATTAATCCGTTGCAAGATGGTCTAATGTGGTTAAGAGGAATGGATACACATCCAAAACTTATGACTGAGGATGAAATTAATAATAGCATAAATTATTTATAATGATATTGGTTACTGGAGTTTCTGGTTTTATTGGCAAACATCTCTTGAAAAGTTTAATTGAAAAGTATGGTGCTAGTAATATATTAGCTTTGACTTCAAAACCTATTTCTGATTGCAATTATTTAATACATGAAAACTATACTTTTGAAAAAAATCATTTCACAAAAAACAATTATGAATCTATAGAAACTATAGTTCACGCAGGTGCTTTTACACCAAAAAACGGGAAAGATGCTAATAATATTAAACTCTCAAATTCAAATATACAAAACACGGAAAAATTAATAACAGCTGACTTTCCCAGTCTTAAAAAAATTATTTTTTTAAGCACTTTAGATGTTTATAATAATGAAAATGTAATTAGTGAAGAATCTTTAGAAAAACCTACTTCACTTTATGGATTATCTAAATTGTATTGTGAGAAAATGATTGAGAAATATGGTGACGAAAAAAAAATAAAAACTCAGATATTAAGAATTGGACATGTGTATGGCCCAGGAGAGGAGAATTATCAAAAAATAATTCCTGTTTCAATGAAAAATATTTTAACTAACAAAAAAATATCAATTTTTGGCGAAGGTTTAGAATTGAGAGCTTTTATTTATATTAATGATGTAGTAACTGCAATTATCAATTGTATTGAGCTTGATCGTGATATCGGCATTGTAAATATTGTAAGTGAAAATTCGATCTCGATAAAAAAGTTAGTTGATAAAATAATAAAATTATCAGATACATCAATAGAAATTGAACTTATTAATTCTACTTTTGAAAGTAGGAACTTTATATTCAACAATGAAAAATTGAAAAAATATTTATTGAAAAATGAAACTGATTTGGATGATGGTTTGCGAATTGAGTACAATTACATGAAAAATTTAAGTTAATGAATATTATTTTTGATTTAGACGGAACACTTATCGACTCAAAACCGAGACTATATTATTTATTTAAAAAATTGGTTCCAATTTCTGATTTAACTTTTGATGAATATTGGGATTTAAAAAGCAATAAAATTGGGCACCAAGAAATTCTTTCATCAAAATATAGTTATTCAGATAAAATGTTTCAGGAATTTAGTAATACTTGGATGAATCAAATAGAAACCAAACAATGGCTTGATTATGATAAACCATTTTTAGGTCTTACAGAGTACTTAATGAATTTAAAAAAAAATAACTGCTCATTGTACATTGCAACCGCTCGTCAATCAGAAGTTAATACTTTAAAACAAATAGATAGTTTTGGATGGAATGAAATTTTTGAAAAAGTGTTAGTTACTCAACAAAAAAGTGACAAATTCGAATTGATAAAAAATGAAATAAAACTGTCAAAAGAAGATTGGTTAGTTGGTGATACAGGTAAAGATATTGAAACAGGTAAAAAATTAGGCATAAATACAGTTGCTGTTCTTTCAGGATTTTTAAATCGAGAAAGTTTATTATTATATAATCCAGATAAGATTATTGATAATGTCCTTAAATTTCATAACAAATAAAAACATGACAAATTATAAAAATAAAGTATTAGATTCTTCAAAGTTCTATAACAATTCTTTTTTGAATTTTGATTTTAAATTAACTGATTTTAATTACAAGAGCTTAAAGCCTTTTTTTAGAGGAGATTATGCATTAGAATTAGGACCTGCCTTAGGCCAAATGACTAAATTTTTAATCAATGATTTTAAAACAATTGATTTAATTGAAGGGTCTAAAGAGCTTTTAGATCAAATACCCAATTATACAAATATAATAAAGCATCATTCATACTTTGAAGAATTTAATACTGAAAAAAAATTTGATACGATAATTATGAGCCATGTATTAGAACATATTGAAAAACCAATAAATGTTTTACAGCATATTTATAAATGGCTCTCTGATGATGGCGTATTTTTAATATCAGTTCCAAATGCAAAATCTGTCCATAGACTTGCAGCAGTAGAAATGGGATTATTAAAAAGTGAGTATGAACTTAACCAAAGAGATCATGAATTAGGACACTAAAGGGTATATGATCTTGAGACATTAAAACAAGATGTACTAAATTCTGGATATAAAATAATAAATGAAGGGGGCGTTTTTTTTAAACCAATCTCTAATGGGCAAATTGAGAGCAATTGGACTGAAGAAATGATACTAGGATTTTATAATCTTGGAAAAAAATTTCCAAAATATTGTGCTGAAATATTTGTAGTTTGTACAAAATAAATTGTTTAAAAAATCCCATTTCGATTTTTTAGATATCGAACCATTAAAGTTTGTAATAAAATTGTTGGAAAAGTAGATTGCATTTTTAAGAGTCAACAAAGTTAAAAATTCTTAGTGGATAAAAACATGAACAAAATTCCCCTCACCAAATTCAAAGGACTCATCATAGACCTAGACGATACAATCTATGCTTATCAACCATGCCACAAAGCAGGATATGAAGCTTGTATAGTTCTGGCAGAAGAAAAATACAAAATAGGAATAGACGACTTTGAAAAAGCGTGGAAAATCGGCCGCAACCAAGTTCACAAAGAATTACATGGTCA
>JBDNIM010000270.1:0-9908 GCA_041688295.1 Bacteroidia bacterium | reverse complement strand
CAGTTTCTTTGTCTAACGGATTGGCGGTTGTTCGCCTTGTATTGTGCATCAGTAAGTCCACCCGACTGCTGAATTTCATAATTCATATTGGTATATTCAGCAGAAATACTTGTTTTTTTGCTTATTTTATATTCTAAAAAACCATGTGTATTTCTTACCTCATATTGCCCATTTTCTCGCCATCCATCACCTTTTCTATAATGGTTGTAAAAGGTATAATTCCATTTTTTTGTGTTCCCACTGATAGCATTGTATGAGCTAAATAATCCATAACTACCCACAGTGTTTTGAGATGTAAATGAAAAAGGCTTGTCGTTTTTTTCTTTTTTTAGAACATAATTTATCATGCCTCCAAACTGAGGCCCAAATTGTAAAGATGCACCACCTCTAACCATCTCTATTTTCTCTACAGCCTCCATCGGGGGATTATAATAAGCCTCTGGATATCCAAAAACATCACTCGAAATGTCATAACCATTTTGGCGGGTATTTAATTCCCAACTCCTATTTGGGTTTAATCCTCTAACACCTATCGATATTTGAGTGCCCGAACCGTCATTTTCCCAAATACTTACCCCTGGCACTCTCGAAAATATTTGTCTCGCATTGTTATTTACAAGGTTAGCATCGATGCTATTTAATCTAATGACATCATTCTTTTTGCCAGAAAAAATGCTAAATCCTTCAATATCTCGCATTCTTTCTATGGTAGGTCTTTTTCCCTCCACACCAATTTCTCCTATTTGTATAACCTTTGAGGTGTCTTGTGCTTTTACTGTGAAACAACTGCACGCTATAAACATTGCAGTTACTATATATTTTGTACTCATTTTTATTTAGACTAATTATAAATTAAGGTGCAAAAGTAAAATCTTATGTCTTAATAATTTTTAGAATAAAGGAAATTCGTTTTAGAGATTAGGAATAGTTTGTTTTATTTGTTCCGTTGGCGAAATACCAAAGTAGTTTTTATAGGATTGGCTAAAGCTGCTTATGGATGAATAGCCAACAATTGCTGCAATATCGGTAATGTTTAATTTTTCTGATTGCAACAAATGCTTTGCTTTTATCATCCTATTTTCTTGAATAAATTCAAAAATAGTTTGTTTAAAAACTTCTTTAAACCCTTTTTTTAGGTAACATTGATTGGTTCCCACGGTTATTGCTACAATAGGAATGGTTAAATTGTTGGCCAAGTTATCTAGAATAAACTTTTTCGCTTGTTGAATCTTTTCTATCTCTGCTGCACTGTTCAAAAAATTGCAACTGTCGCATTCTATTGGAAAAAGCGAGTTATTTTTTTGCAATTGAAAAAGCAAAAACAAAACATTGCTTTCAATAAAAATTTTTCTATTAATGCCCTCTAATTTGCAATTAATAATCTCTAACAATTTTGATTGCGAATTGCAGCATAAAGATTGTTTGCCAATGTTTAATGCAAAGGATTCATTATATTTTTCGATGTATTTTTTTGAAATTCTAATTTCAAATTCGTAATTAATTTCCGACAAATCAAATAAACAATCGTTTGAAAAAAGACCAAATGTCAAATAATAATTACTTTTGTCTTCTTGGCCTTCGCAGAATGAGTTTTGTATATCTTCTCGATTAATTATTGATAAATGTATAAACTCATTAACTGTTTCCATGCTGCAAAAATACAAAATTAACCACAATTATGCATTAGAAACTCTCAAATTGATTGAATAAAGGCTTTTGCTTTTGGGTTAATTCAGTCAAGGTTATTTTTTTGAACATTGAAATCACATTGATTAATACCGATTGAAAATAGTAATGGTTCAATTTAATGAAATTAACCTTGGTCTAAATATTTTTTGATAACGGTAGTATTTCGTTTCGGTATAATTTGTCAAGTCCACAATTTAAATAAATAAGAATTGTGTTTTTAATAATTAAAAAAATGGGTTGGACTTTTAAACCCAACCCATTATATTAAATTGTGTATTTAGATTATAATTTATTTTGTTGCTGGTGCAAATGGCAACGCAGATTTATGAACGATAATTCTTAGTTTTCCATCTTTTCCTTTTTTGAAAACCCAAGTTTTATCAACCATTACTTCTTTTCCGTCTTTGTCAGTAACCCATACATTGCCCATTGTTATAGCAACCGAGCCATAAATTTGAATACCTTCGTTTTTCTCACCGGCATTATCATATCGCGCTTTCACCCACGGTTTCAATGCAAAACCTTTGTCGTTAGGATAAGCTGGATCGCCTCCAACAAAATAAGCCAATGCACCTTTCTTGTCATTTCTAAATGTTTGATCACCAAAGGCCAAAGTAGGTTTAAAAAACACTTTTCCGCTGTCGTAATTGTATGCATCAGTTAACACTTGTTCGGCAAATGCTTTGTAATCGCTACCTTCTTCTTTCAGTTTTCCAATTTTTACCAAAGCATCGCACCATGCTTGCTGCGCTGCGTTTACTTCCTCATGAGTTATTACATTTTGAGCACCATCTTCAACATACACCAAGCCTAAATCATCAATTACTTTTTGCACACTTTCATTTGTCTGAGAAAGCGCTTTCTGTGCTTCACTTTTGGCTTTTTCTACTACTTGATTACAAGAGCTTGCCATGCTGGCTAATAATAGTAGCCCGAAAATCATTTTTTTGTTCATTTTTATTTTGTTTTATTTTTTTGTTTGCCTACTTCTTATTACGGTGTTCGGCTTGTCCGTTTTATTTTATAAATTTCTCGTTTATATGTTTGTTCTTTATATTAATACAATCAAGGGGAAAATATTTTTCTTTTTTTTTAAACTTATTGCCAACCGCCTCCCAAAGCTTTATATAAATTAACTGTTGCTATTTTTTGTCGTTTGCTGCTATTAATAAGTTCTAGGGTTGTTTGCAAAGAGTTTTGTTGTGCAAGCAATACCTCTAAATAATTTGCTCTGCCAGATTTATAAAGGTCGTTTGATGTTTCAACAGAGAGGATTAGCAAGTCATTTTGTTGTTTTTTTAATGCATTTATTTCTTGCAGATTTTGTATGTTTGAAAGCTCATTTGCCACTTCAACATATCCGTTTAAAATAGATTTTTGGTAGTTATACATAACTGTCAATTGGTTTGCTTTTATATTGTTAAATTGCGTTTTTAAAGCATTTCTGTTGATTAAAGGTGCTACCAATCCGCCCAAAGCAGAATAGGCGATAGAGGCGGGACTCACAAACAAAAAAGCAGGATTAAATGCTTGAAAACCGGTGGTGGCAGAGATATTCAAGTTTGGATAAAAGGCCACTTTGGCTGCCTTTAACTCAAACTTGCTAGCCTTTACTTGGTATTCTGCTTCTCTAATATCTGGTCTGTTCGAGAGCAGTTGAGAAGGAACCCCCGCTGAAACTTGTTGTGGTATTTTTTGAAATAAAACCTCTTTTTTTCTTTCAATGGCTTGCGGATAGCGCCCCAATAAAAAATTAATTTTGTTTTCTGTTTCAGCTATTTGTTGTTTTGTTTCTTTTTCTCTAGCCTGTGTGTTCAAAAGTTGCGATTGAAATTGTTGCACCGCCAATTCGTTTGCCTTGCCGTTGTCTTTTTGTGCTTTCACGGCCTCCAAAGCATCTTGTTGTCGCTGTATGGTTTGTTGAATAATTTCTAATTCATTGTCAAGGGCAATTAATTCATAATAGGCAATTGCAATATCGGCCACCAAGCTCGAAATTACCAAATTTTTACCTTCCAAACTTGCCAATACATTAGAAACAGCACCCTTTCTTTGGTTTTTCAATTTGCCCCAAATATCTATCTCCCAGTTTGTGGTTAAGCCTAAATAAAAATCATCTAAAGGATTTGGAACCACTTTCCCCTCTAAAAAAGTGGTGATGTTACCCGCATTTTCTTGCGTGTATTTAGCATACTTTGTGCTTCCAACAGCAACTTTCCCATCAATTGTTGGCAGTAGTTTTCCTTCAGAGAATCGTAACATCGACCGGGCAATATCTATGCGTTGCAAAGACATTTTTAAATCAAAGTTTCCTGTAAGAGCCGTGTCTATTAGCTTTATCAGTAGCGGATCGGCAAAATAAGTTCGCCAGTTTATTTTGGCAATAGAAGACGAGTCAGTGTTTGTTTGAAAACTTGTTGGAATAGTCTTTTCAGATATTGTTAAGTTGGTATTGAGGGTTTTGCAACTGCTGAAAGCAAAAACCAAAAAACAACTTGCAATAATTAGGCAGCTATTAATAAATTTCTTGTTCATTATAAATGGTTTTATGTGGTTTTTGTTAAAGGTTTTTCTTCGGATTTATTTTGACTAAATTTCAAGGCAATTGTTGCAAACACAACATACAGACCAGGGATAATAATAACACCAAAAATGGTTCCAAAAAGCATGCCGCCTGCCGTTGCAGAGCCGATGGTTTTGTTGCCGATTGCGCCCGCACCGCTTGCTAACATTAAGGGTATTAGTCCAGCTATAAAAGCAAAAGAAGTCATTAAAATTGGTCTTAATCGCATAGTTGCACCTTCCACAGCGGCTTGCATTGGGGTGGCCCCTTCTTTCTGTTTATGGTTTGCAAATTCTACAATAAGGATGGCATTTTTTGCCAATATTCCAATAAGCATAATCATTGCAATTTGTGCATAGATATTATTTTCTAATCCCATCATAAGTAAAAATGCAAATGCGCCAAAAATACCTGTGGGCAGTGATAAAATAACTGGCAAAGGCAGCAAAAAGCTTTCGTATTGTGCAGAAAGCAGGAGATAGACAAACAATAAACACACCGCAAAAATAATAATGGATTCGCTGCCGGCATTGGCTTGGTCTCTTGATGAGCCTGCCCAATCGTAATCATAGCCTTTTGGCAACTTCGCTTTAGCGGTTCGTTTGATAGCATTAATGGCATCTCCGCTGCTGTATCCTTTGGCAGGTTCGCCCGTTAGCATGGCCGATGTGTACATATTGTATCGTGTAATTTGCTCTGGCCCATAAGTTTTACTAAGACTAACAAGCTCTGAAATTGGCACCATTTCGCCTTCCTTATTTTTGACATACATTTTTAATACATCCTCAGGCATGGCTCTATATTCTGGCGAAGCCTGAACCATCACTCTATACAATTGTCCAAAACGAATGAAATTTGTAGCATATTCGCTTCCTAAGTATGTTTGTAGCGTACTTAAAATATTTTCAATTACGACTTTTTTCTGTGCGGCTTTAAGGTAATCTATGGTTACTAATAATTGAGGGAAGACTGCATTAAAAGTAGTAAAAGCATTTGCAATTTCAGGTTGTTTGTTCAGTTCATTTACAAAATCATTGCTTGCTTTTTCTAATTTTTTTAAATCGCCTTTTCCTGTTTTGTCCAACAGCCTTAGTTCAAAACCGCTGGAGTTTCCATAGCCTGGCACAGGTGGAGGTGTAAAAAATTCTATCTCTGCATCTTTTATGTGGTTTGATTTTTCATTTAATTGTTTAATAATTTCTTTGTCAGAAAAATCTCTATCGCTCCACGATTTTAGGCTGATTAAATTCATGCCATAAGTTGCACCAACGCCTTCTGAAAGTACGCTGTATCCAGCTAAAGTTGAAACAGATTCTACACCTTTTATGTCTTTTGCTACTTTTTGTATTTCGTCCGCTATTTTTTCGGTGCGTTCCAAAGTGGCGCCAGCTGGGGTCAATATATTTGCATAAATAGTGCCTTGGTCTTCGTTTGGAATAAAACCAGAGGCAACAAATTTTCCAAGCAAACCAGAACTAACAATAAAAATGATTAATATTCCAAATGTAACGACTCTTCTGTTGGCAATTACCGAAATTAGTTTTTGATAATTGGATTCCAATCCTTCATATTTTTTATTGAAAGCATTAAAGAATTTTTGTAACCAACTTTTATTTTCTGATGCTCCATGCGAATGATTGTTTTTGAGCATGATGGCACACAATGCAGGTGTTAAAGTAAGGGCTATAACACCCGAAAGAACAATTGCAACTGCCATGGTTAATGAAAATTCTCTATAAAAAACACCAGTTGGTCCTGAAATAAAAGAAACAGGAATAAATACAGCCGACATTACCAATGTGATGGCAATGATAGCACCGCTAATTTCTGCCATAGCCTCTTCTGTTGCTTTTTTTGCATCCATCCCAAATTTGTGCATTTTATAATGCACGGCTTCCACCACAACAATGGCGTTATCCACCACAATACCAATGGCTAAAACCAAAGCAAAAAGGGTAATCAAGTTTAAAGAGAACCCCATTAAATGCATAAAAAAGAAAGTGCCCACCAACGAAACAGGCACTGTTAGAATCGGAATTAAAGTAGAACGCCAGTCTTGCAAAAAGACAAACACCACTAAAGCCACCAAAATAAATGCTTCTAATAAAGTTTTAAGTACTTCGTTTATAGACGCATCCAAAAATTTTGATACATCATAACTCACCGTGTAATCCATGCCTGTCGGAAAATTTACCTTCAACTCATCCATTCTTTTTTTTATGTTTCCAATTACCTCGCTTGCATTACTACCTGGCCTTTGTTTTATCATGATAGCGGCAGATGGCTTGCCATTTTCTTTCGAAATAACATCATATTCTTGCGAACCAAACTCAACTTCGCCAATGTCTTTTAATTTTAAAACTTCACCATCCGAATTGCTTCTAATAATAATGTCTCTATATTGTTCTGGGGTATTAAATTTCCCTGTATATTTTAATACATACTGCAATTGTTGCGCTCTTTTGCCCGAGCTTTCGCCCACTTTTCCTGGCGCTGCTTCTATGTTTTGTTGTTTTAAACATTGAACAACTTCTTCCGTAGAAATTGAGTAGGTGGTTAGTTTGGCTGGATTTAGCCATATCCGCATGGCATAATCGCTAGAACCCATGATATCTGCAAAACCAACACCATCTATTCGTTTTAGCTCTGCAAGTAAATTGATGTCTGTATAATTATATAAAAACTTTTCGTCCATTTGGTCGTTATTGCTCAATATATTTAAGTAAAGTAACATACTGTTTTGCACTTTTTCTACAATTACCCCTGCTTTTATGGCCTCTTCGGGCAGCTCATCTAAAGTGGATGCCACTCTGTTTTGAACATTTACTGCCGCAATTTCGGGGTCAATCCCCGATTTAAAAATAACTTGAATAACGCTAGAGCCATCGTTGCCCGAAACAGATGACATATAAGCCATGCCGGGCACGCCATTAATCGCTCTTTCTAGCTGGGTAACCACCGCCTTTACACAGGCTTCGGCATTGGCGCCTGTATATTTTGTAGATACATTTACCTCGGGCGGGGCAATGTCCGGAAACTGTGTCATTGGCAATTGCGTGAGCGCAATGCCGCCCAAAAGCGTAATAAACAATGAAATTACAATAGACAATATGGGTCTATGAATGAATTTAGATATCATCTTTTTGTCTTTGTATTGATTTAATTGATGCCTTTGATAGATTGTCTTGAGGAAATAATTTGTGTGAAAATTTTATCGCCTTCTTTCACCAGTTGAATGCCTTCCAATACAATTTTTTCATCAGGTTTTAAACCCGATTCTAGTACATATATGTTTTGCAGCCTTAGTTTTGGAACCACTTTTCTCATCCGCACAACATTGCTTTTGTCTATAACGAAAACATAAATATTGTCTTGAATCTCGAAGCTCGATTTTTGTGGAATAAGCATGGCTTTTTTCAATTCTTTTTTAATAATAATTTTACCGCTTGAGCCGTGTTTTAACAATTCATTTGGGTTAGGAAATCTTGCCCTGAAGGCAATGTTGCCCGTTGTTTTGTCAATTTCACTTTCCACAGTTTCTATTTTCCCTTTAAAAGGAAAAAGAAAATTATTTGCCATCATTAGTTCCACTTCATTGTTCTCGTTGGTGGCTCGGTTGGCCGTAATATTTAGGTATTCGCTTTCCGAAACATGGAAATAAGCAAACACTTCTTTGTTGTTAGAAAAAGTGGTTAGCAGCGTGCCTTCGTCAATTAAACTGCCAATTTTATAAGGCAATCTATTAATAACCCCATCAAAAGGCGCTCTTATTTTTGTTAACGAAAGATTTAGCAAAGCAATTGCCTCGTTTGATTTTGCCTCTTCTATTTTTGCTTTTGCGGCCTCTAGCTTTGCTTCGGCCATTTGCATTTCTGCGTTGGAAACAATTTTTTTTGCCACTAGGTTTTTGGTGTTTATGAGTTCTAATTCTGCCCCTTTTGCATCGGCACTTGCGCTGTTTAGCATCGCTTTTGCTTTGCTTAAATCCTCTAAATAATGATGGTTGCTAATGGAGAATAATATTTGCCCTGATTTCACGAGCTTGCCTTCGTCAAAATAAATATTTTCTATAAAGCCTTTCACTTTGGCTCTTATTTCGACATTGTTTATGGCATGAATATCGGCTACATACTCTATATTAAAAGAGGTGTCTATTACCAAAGGTAGCGAAACCATATATTTTTCTTGGGTTTCTTCTTTTATGTTGCCTGAGCAGGAGGCAAGGAATAAGCTAGCGCAAAGGCTCAGGTTTAATACTATTTTTTTCATTTAAATGAAATGGATTGTTTTTTTTCGTAAATGGGACTGATTTTTTCTTGAAAAAAGAGAAAAAAGGTGTTTGGGTTGAGGGTGTTGGTAAACCCAAAAAACAACAATCGCAATATAATGACGCTTGCATGCTTTTAGGCTAATAGCAAAGCACTAACTTTTATTAATGAATGCTTGAGTAAGAATAATTTTACGCTTTTGGCGGTGGGGGCACAATGTCTGAGTGAAACTGCTCGGAATATTTTTCTTTATAAAAAAAGAAAAATCTGCTATTTAGCGGAGCAAAACAGAGGTTAAAAGCGGCAGGCAAATACAAATGCAACCATTCAATATTATCTTCTCCCGTAAAATCAAAGCTATTGTTTTGGTTTTGTTCTTTTTTTTCAGGAGTAGGTTTTTTAACATCGATTTTAAGATTAAAATCAGTTTTGAGTCCAGCTTTTATTTCATTTGTTGTAAATGTATAACGCGCACAATTGTTGCTTGCCTCCAAACTAGTATAATTCTGTAGGGAAACCGCAAACAGCATGAGTCTAAAAAAAATGTTTCTTCTAATGAATTTCATTTTTACGACTGCAAAATTAAGGTTAAGTAACCAGAATGCGGTTATGTTTAAATAAGGGTTTTAATAGAAACAAAGGTTTTGGGTTAAAACTGAAAGCCCAAATTAAAGTGCAGGTCTAGGTAGCTTGCGGGTCCAAGCAGATAAAAAGCGGGTGCTTGTTTTTCGTCAGAAAACGAATATTTTAGACCAGTGTTTATGTCAATAAAAAAATGCTGGAAATTAAAATGTCGCCCCAATCCAGCGCCTAACCCATAATATCTGCTTGCCGAAACCTCCAGTTTTCGCAAAAAACCATCGCCAGATGGGTTTACATGCTGCTGATAGCCGCCAAATGTTTTCCCATAAATAAAATTTTCATTTTTTTTCATTGGATTTAAATAATACCTAAGCTCTAAGCCTGCCTGAGTGCCTGGATATTTTGGAATGTTTCCATAATATTGAATCCCCATGATTAAAAACCCCATTTTAGGGGTTCGGTATTCTATTTTTGCCCCAGCCTTTTGAAACAGTCCTAATGGATTATAGATATGAAAAGCAAAATTTGATGTTTGGGCAAATGATTTGTCCATTATATAAGCGCTCATTAGCAATAGGATGATGATGGGTTTCATTTTTTTGTATTATCTTTTTTTGAAAATAATCTTTCCTTTAGGTTTCTTTGCCTTACAAGTACTATTTAATTAGTCGAGCCTTAAAAAGCCATTTTTATTTTTAAATTAAAATTCATGACTTCAATAATTTTAAAAATAAGGGTTTGAAAAAAGTGCCAAAAAGATGATTTATATTTATTCATCATCCTTTTGAAGTTAAAACCTGCTGCTG
>JBDNIM010000269.1:0-2833 GCA_041688295.1 Bacteroidia bacterium | reverse complement strand
TGAAAATAATATTCGCAGTATCTTTCGCCTGCTAGTTTGCTAATACCATAAATTGTGTTCGGATCCATCACACAGTTTTGAGGCGTATGGTTAACGGGCGTGCTGGGTCCAAAAACCGCAATAGAACTTGGCCAATATACTTTGCCTATTTTATAATCTACTGCTGCATCCAAAACATGAAACAATCCATCCATGTTTAAGCTCCATCCCAATTTTGGCTTTGCTTCTGCAGTTGCGCTCAATAAAGCAGCTAAATGATAAACTTGGGTAGGTTTATATTTATCTAAAATAGCTGTAAAATTGTTTTTATCTAAAATATCAAGGTTCTCAAACGGCCCAGTTTTAAAAACTTCGTGTTCCGATTGTTTGATATCTGAAGCAATAACATTGCTGTTTCCGTATATGCCTCTTAAAGATTCGACAAGCTCTGTTCCTAACTGTCCGCAAGCGCCAATCACTAAAATATTTTCTGCCATTTCGTTAATTATTATTTGTGCAAATTTAACCTAAAAAATAACTTTTATAAATAAAAAAACCTCTGATTTTCATCAGAGGTTTTTTCCTTAAATATTAATTAATAAAAACTTAGTTAATGCTCATTTTTTTAGTAACGGAATGTGTGCCGGTTTTAATTGTATAGAAATAAATGCCTGGTGTTAATCCACTGCCATCAATTGTTAAAACATGGTTTCCAACATTCAAATCATTGAAGTTAGATGTGCCAACAACCTGACCTGAAAGTGTTACAATTTCTAATGTTACATCAGCAGCACCATCTAACCAAACAATCACTTCAGATGTGTTTGAGAAAGGGTTTGGTTGATTTTGAGAAACTACAAAAATCTCTTTGTTTGGGTTAAATTTATTAATACTTGCATTCCAAACTTGACTAATAGAACCATCTTTAATTTTTTCAACGGGAATAGCAGAGTACATTATTTTGTTTAAAACAACTGGGTGATTGTTATCTATTCTGCTATTAGTTTGTAAGTTTGTTCCTGGCAAATCGTCCATTTGAAAAATAACATGAACAAAATTGTCAACCACTTTTGCTACGCAAGCAAACTCTTCTTCTTGACCCAAAACCTGAGAAATATCTTGAGGAACAGACCAAGAAACACCGCCATCTTCTGAATGAACGATGAATATATCTCTTCTGTTTACATTGTTGTCGTCAACATCTTGCTCTAATGGAAAAGAGTATGTAATATACAAAGAACCATCGGCAGCAATACCCGCAGAAGGCAAGTGCAACAATCCTGTATTCCCTAAACGGGCAACGCTAGAAATACCATTTGTCTTTAAATTTGCAGGAATTTGACCGTTTACATCTAAAGAACTCCAATTTCCAGCAGAAATATCCATCTCACCGTTTTTGTTTCTGTCCATTTGGCCACCACCAGCAATAAATTGCGTGGTCATTGTGTTTTCATTCCAATAGCCCATCAAGGCAGTTGTTGGGAAAAAGCTGTAAGTTTCATCTGTTGTGTCTGTATCCAATACTCTGGTTACGCCCCAAAAAGCATGCACTTTACCATCATTGTCTATCAAAACATCTAATGAACCATCGCAAACGAATGGCGTATCAATCATTAAAGTTTTGCTTGAATATGGTGCATATTTAAAAGAGTCTGCGATCATTCGGGTAAATGTATTACCATTGTCTGTTGATTTAAAAACTAATATATCATGCAACAATCTGCCTGTAACAATCGCAACAATAGAATCTTTTACATCTATGGCATAAATATCGCCACCACCAGAAGTAACTCTTGTGCTATCATAGCCATCTAATACAGTATGAATTTTATCCCATGTAACACCACCATCCAAAGAACGGCTATATGTCATTGGCGCAACAACACCTTTAATGGTTGGAGCCCTTGGTTCTCCAGCGTTTGATGAATCTGCATAACTTGCTATGGCATGGAAAATATTTCCACTGTTAGCAATTCTAAACCAAATGGGTCTTTTTTGTGGTTGGCTCAACACCAAGTTTCCACTTGTCCAACTTGTGCTTCCAATTGCATTATTGTATGACATTACAAAACCGCCATCTGCTGCACTGTGGGCTGCAACCCATTCTCTTGTTCCATTTATGCCAACAGACGGCCAGCCCAAACGGGTGCCTTCAAGTCTTGGTGTTGGATTGGCAACAGGCAACCAGTTGGTTAAATCAAAATGGTTGTAACCAGTTCCTCTGTTTGTAAATGCTTCAGAATTGTCTGATGATGTTGTCCAAGTGGCACTAATTTTTCCACCAGGCAAAAGATTTACTCTTCTACCAACGCTACCATTGGTTTGAAGATCATAATAAGTAGTTCCAATTTGAATTTTATTAAAACCAAAATCTGCTCTTTTGTTGGTATTCAAAACATTCACTTTAGTGGCATCTAAAGAAGCTTTGTCACTTGATACAATTGCATCTTGAATTTGAACTGGTGTTTCGTTTAAAATTTTCCCGTTAAGTTTTTGGGGCGAAACACTTTGTGAAATGGCTAAAAAAGGAATAGCCAGCGATAAAATAAGTATTTTTTTTTTCATTTGTAACATTAATATAGGCTGTAAAAATAATGTTTAAAAACCAAAAAATAAAATTTTTATCAATAAAAATTTAAAAAATAGTTAAAAAGGTCGTTTAATTTGTCCAATCGGCTCTTTCGGTGGGTGAAAACTGCCAAGGAGCGCTGTTGTTTTCCAAATTGCTCATCATATTATTCAGTTCTGCCGGAGCCGAACTTTCTTCCATCACCAAAAATTGACGCATTTGCATGATAATATCAACAGGTCTGATATTGATAGGACATGCTTCGACACAGGCATTACAAGTTGT
>JBDNIM010000268.1:0-2585 GCA_041688295.1 Bacteroidia bacterium | reverse complement strand
CCCATAAATTCTTTTTGAATGTCAAGTGGCAAATCACGCCAATAACCCTTTTGTGGAACTAAATCCAAAACTGCTTTTTTGCTTTGCGGATATTTTGCACCATTTGATTTTGGGACATTTGTCTCAAACAGTTCACCCTTTTTTAAAGCATCTTTCAAATTATAGATTTTATTATGTGGTTTAGGATATTCATATTGTAAGTCAATATCCTTTCTAACACCTACCAAGATTAGACGCTCTCTCTTTTGAGGCACTCTGTAGTTTATGGCTTTCAAAACTTGAAAAGGAACAACATTATAACCAATTTCATTCAAAATTGAAATCATCCCTTGCAGCGTTTTTCCGTTTTCGTGACTTAGCAAACCACGGACATTTTCACCAATACAAATTGGTGGGTTTACTTCCTTTACAACTCTTGCAAACTCATAAAATAGTGTTCCTCTTGCATCTGCTAGACCTAGCTTTTTTCCAGCATAACTAAAAGCCTGACAAGGGAAACCTCCAGTAACGACATCAACTTTATTATGATATTCTGAAAAATTGAATTCCTTAATATCCCCTTCTAAAACTCGCCAATTAGGACGGTTTTTTCGTAAAGTTTGACACGCCCATTTATCAATTTCATTCAATGCGACACATTTCAAACCTGCCTTTTCCATACCGACAGCCAATCCGCCAGCACCAGCAAATAATTCTAAGACAGAGTAGTCGTTCAGTGGCTCAACATAGTTTGAAACAGAATCTTCAATGTCGTGACTGAAAAAATCAGCGAACAAAGTTTCAACTTGTTCTCGTTTATATACACGATAGTTGCTCATTGGCTCACGGACAGCCGACAACTTGCCCTCCCTATCCCAACGCCTAAGTGTTTCTTTGCTTTTACCAATGAGTTCAGATGCTTCTGAGAGCGACAAATATTCTTTCATAACCAAGTTGTTTAACCTTATACAGTGGTTACAAAAATAAGGTTAAAAATGATACAATTAACAACAAAATAAAAAAAGAACAATTGCCCAATATGGTCTTGGAAAAAAAGACGGTTTCCCGAAAAGTTGGGATTAAATGTATCTTTTTCTCGCAAAGGCGGAACAAGTCGTACTTCCTTATCAAGATTAGTTTCTCCGCATCAATGCCATACATTAGAAATGCCTCGGTTAATGCATTTGTTTGATTTTTTTTGTTTTTAATGATTGTTAATCAATCATGAGAATTATAGTTCTGACAGTGTTGGGGTGTAATGGAATATATTAATAATTGTTGGATTTTAGTTTAATTGGTATTTTTTCAGAATTTTTTAAGTTATTAATATATTCTATTGAATTTTGAATATCATCTGTGCATACTAAAATAAAAGATCCTGAAACGGCATTTTTAACAGCATATTCTATTGCCTCTGTTTCATCAGAAATAACTTGAACAGCAATGTTCACATTAGCTTCTTTAATTCCTTGAAAAAGTAGATTTGTTATTTCTTCATTTGTCCTTCCTCTTCCATCCTTATCGTGTCTAATAATAATTTCATCAAACATTTGTGCAGCATAATTTCCAATCAGTTTTATATCCTCATCTCGTCTATCGCCTGTTGCTGCGATTATGCCTACCTTAACAGAAGCCTGTATATGTAAAATATAGTTTCTTAAATGCAAAAAACCATCGGTATTGTGAGCGTAATCTAACATTAATTGAAAATTCTTAAATTTAAAAACATTCATTCTACCAGGTGTAATTTCTGGAGAGGGTACAAAGGTTTTAATTGCATTTTTTAAATTTTTGATTGAATAATTGTTTATAACTCCAACAAGAATAGCAGGTAAAACATTTTTTATCATACAATTAGCTTTGCCATTAAAAGTGAGCGGAATTTCATTTAATTTTGCTAAGCGCGTTTTGAATTCTCCTTTGCAAATAACAAAGTAATCTTTCTCCACAATAGCTGCTAAACCACCATTTTTGCAATGTTCTATGATATGTGGATTATTAGAATTCATACTAAATAAAGCAATGTTGCAATTTAAGTCTTCTTTCATTTTATATACCCTTTCATCATCTGCATTTAAAATAGCGTAACCATCATCGAAAGTACTATTTGGCACTACAGCTTTCACATGTGCGAGTTCGTCTAATGTGTAAATATCATTTAGACCTAAATGGTCTTCTGTGATATTTGTAACAATACTAATATTACATTTATCAAAACCTAAGCCCGACCTTATTATACCGCCCCGTGCACACTCAAAGACAGCAAAATCAACAAGCGAATCTCTTAAAACAACTGCTGCGCTTGCAGGACCACTGCAATCACCGGCACAAATGGCTGTGTCGTTAATATATATGCCATCGGTTGTTGTAAACCCAACATTATGACCCATCGATTTTGCAATATGTGCTATTAAACGGGTTACTGTGGTTTTACCATTTGTGCCAGTTACAGCTACAAGAGGAATGCGGCCTGGCGCATTTTCTTTAAATAACATATCGAGTACTGGATCTGCCACATTTCTTGCCAAACCTAATGATGGGGCTAAATGCATTCTAAAACCAGGCCCAGCATTTACTTCAAGAACAGCACCATTGTGCTCACTTAT
>JBDNIM010000033.1:0-7287 GCA_041688295.1 Bacteroidia bacterium | reverse complement strand
TGATTTCTGCCATTGCACCCATATTAGATTTGGCTTCTTTGGCTGTTCTTCCTAATTACAACTTAGTTTGTTTTCCTAATTGAGGCAATGCGCGCAAAATGTCTTGTAATTTCATCTAATCAATCCTGTATGCCAGAAATTGGAGGTGATTCTGTAATATATTTTAATCCATTTAATATTAACGATTGTGTTGACTCTATTCAAAAAGTTTTAAATATGGATTTAAATACAAAAAACCTATTAATAAAGAAGGGTTTTATTAATCTAGAAAGATTTGACCTTAAAGATAGTTTAAATAAAACCTTAAATCTATTAGAAGGGATTTCATGATTTTAGGTATTCAAGTTTGTTTTTTTTTATATCGTTAGTAATGAATTAATTAGTTGAATCTAATTTCATTATTTGGTATTGGCTGTAATATAAAAATTGTAAAATAATTTTTATATTATAGCTCTTATTAACTAACTCACCAAAGTCCCAACCTTTTCCCCTAACATTAAGCGTTTTAGGTTGCCTTTTTTGTTCATATCAAATACCAAAATAGGCAAGTTGTTTTCTTGGCAAAGCGTTATGGCTGTTAAATCCATTATGCTTAATCCTTTTTGATAAACCTCAGTAAAGCTAACCGCATCATATCTAACGGCATCGCTGTGTTTTTCAGGGTCGGCAGTGTAAACACCGTCCACTCTAGTGCCTTTTAAAATCAAATCGGCTTCTATTTCCACGGCTCTTAGCGAAGCTGCTGTGTCAGTTGTAAAATATGGATTGCCTGTTCCTGCGCCAAATATCACCACCCGGCCTTTTTCTAAATGTCTGATAGCCCTTCTTCTAATAAAAGGCTCGCAAATCTGTTCCATTTTTATAGCAGATAGCAACCTTGTTTTAACAAATAGTTTTTCTAAAGCACCTTGCAATGCCATGGCATTAATTACGGTTGCCAACATACCCATATAGTCTCCTTGTGCTCTGTCCACCAAACCGCCTTGTACACCTTGCACACCTCTAAAAATATTGCCGCCACCAATAACAATTGCCACTTCAATGCCCATGTCAACAGATTCTTTAATCTCTTGAGCGTATTGTTCTAAAATTTTAGCATCTATGCCGTATTGTTGGTCGCCCATTAAGGACTCTCCACTAAGTTTAAGTAATATGCGTTTGTATTTCATTTGCGTTTGCAAAAGTAAGGTTTTTATTTATTCATTTCCTTGCTCTTCTTCACTAATTTTCTCTAAATCAAAATTTAGTTTCATGCCATTGTTTTTCATTTGTCGCAAACACCAAGATTGTCTTTTTTTGACATAAGCCGATGGCACATTAATCAAGAATTTACGAGGATTTGGCAACACTACTGCCATGAGGGCAGCCTGAGAAGCCGTGATGTCTTTGGCCGATTTTTTAAAAAAATGTTGTGCAGATGCCTCCACACCATATATGCCATCGCCTTGTTCTATTACATTCAAATATACTTCCAAAATTCGTTGTTTGCTCCAAATCAGTTCTATCAAAAATGTAAAATAGGTTTCAAATCCTTTTCTTATCCAGCTGCGGCCATGCCATAAAAACACATTTTTTGCAGTTTGCTGACTAATGGTGCTCGCGCCTTTTTTTTTCACTTTGCCTTTTTCTTCCATTAGTTCGTTATATGCATAAGCTTTTTTTATGGCTTCAAAATCAAAACCATTATGGCTCAAAAACTTTTGATCTTCTGCACAAACAACAGAAATTTGCGCATAGTCTGAAATATTGCTCAAAGAAACCCATTCTTTTTTCAAAACCATGGGATGGTCGTCTGCTTTTTGAGCAACACATCGCTGCAACATAAAAAGGGTTACGGGCACCGGGAAATATTTGAATATAAAAACCAAACCAATGGTTATCATTAAAAACCAAGAGATTACTTTTCTAAATATTCTAAATATCATTGACCAAACAAAAATGCGAGCCAGCCATGCGCCTATTGCTACCATTTTGCAAAAGTATGTATTTTATTGTAATGTAACATTACTCAAATTAGTATCTCCTAAATTATTTATTAAAATTTACCGCAGAATGTAAAACACCCCTTTTTTATATTTCCATGCTGTGGCTTTCCCTTTGTATTTTATAGTATAAATATAATAATCTGTTGGACAAAGATTACCTTTATATCTGCCATCCCAAGAAAATTTGGGGTTGTTGGATTGAAAAACCATTTCGCCCCATCTATTAAATATATTTACCTCTAGTCTGGTTAATGATGATGAATAAATCTTGAAAACATCATTGGTTTCGTCATCATTTGGCGTAAAAGCATCGGGAATAAACAATGATATGGTGTCTAAAACACAAATCTTTACCTTAAAGCTATCTGAACAGCCGCCTTCGTTTGATATTCTAAGTGTGATGGTATATGAGTCTGTGTCGCCTTGGTACAAATGTGATGGATTGGATTGTTCGTCATAAAGTTCTTTGGTGAAATCTCCATAATCCCAGACCCCTTGTTTGCCACCTTCGCTCAGGTTAATTATTTTAACCAAAGCATTGCTGCTGTAAACGCATTGGCCAGCAGGAGCGGTGGTGAAAAACGCCCTGATGCGAGGATAGCCCAATATGTTTGCACTTGTATCGTAAGTGCAGCCGGTAGTTTCGTTTATAATATTTACTTTGTAAACATTGGATACGGGAGCCGTAATGTTGGCAGTTGTTTGTGGAGGAATGGTGTTCCAAAGGTATTTGAAAGGCCCCGCCTGATTCATGGTGATGGATGCAAAACCATTGTTGCCAAAACATTTGATGTCGCTGCTTAGTATTTTTCCGTACATGGGTGGATGAACAAAAATAGTTGCAAATTTCTCTACAGAATCGCTGCAACCATCTTGCAAAACCACACGATAGACAGTCGTTTTCTTTGGCGACTCATAGATATTTGGCACATCAATTTGACCGCTTCTCCAGGTGAGGGTTGCATTGTTCAAACCTGTTTTTTGAGTAGTTGTAAGTGCCACGGTTGTTCCAATGCAAATAGAGTCTTTTCCTTTTTCTATATTTAAGGTTAATTCTAATGGTGCGCCCACTTCAATGTCTCGGGTCGTTATATTGGTGCATTTTCCTGTTCCTACTTTATAAGTAATTGTATGGAAACCTTCGCCTGCTAATTTAGGATTGAAAGAAGAGTCTAAAATGCCGTTGCCCGACAAAATACCTCCAAATGGTTTTACTTTTAAATTTGAAATAGAATCTTTGAAACAATAATAATTTTTAAGCCCTGAAATAACAGGATTGGGCAAAGCATTCACCTTTATTATAACAGTATCTGTGCATCTGCCGGGGAAATTGAATAATATAACATGGTTGCCTGCGCCAGCAACAGCCGGACTGAATATGCCGTTCACGCCATTGGTTATTCCTTTACCCGAAAAGCTGCCTTTGCCTGTTTTGTTTTTTAATTTAAAAGGATTGTCTGCTATGCAAAAAACTGTGTCTTTTTGAATATTGGGGCGGTCGTATATCTGAATTACAATAGTGTCTTTGCAACCATTTGCATCGCCAATAATTTGATGAAATGTGCCACGCTTTGCCAACGAAGAGCTAAACTTTTGATTATAAACAGCATTGCCAACTATTGCATTGCTGCCAGAAAACAGCATGTTCCAAGGATCGTTTTGAAGATAGGCATTGCGCATAAAATAGGCCGTGTCATAAACACAGTTTTTAATGGTGTCAGCATAAAAGCGGGTGTATCTTAAGTACATTATTTTGTTGTCTTTGCATCCATTATTGGCAAAATAGGTTAAGGTTGTTTGTGCAAATGTGGACTTTCCGGGTACTCTAAAACTATCTGCATCAAAAATGCCTGCAACGGCATCAAATATACCTTTCCCTTTCCAATAGCCTCCTGAGGGCAAGCCTGCAGGCAATAATTTTTGGCCAGCATCAGGGCAGGCAATATCATCCCAACGGGCGTCAACATCATTTATAAATCTTTTAAATGTATCTCTACATCCATTGATTGTGTAGATATAAATTTTGTTTCCAGCACCAGCGTTTAAAGGTGCATTTATTCCCAGTCTTGCGTTAGTTACACCTGGTCCTGTCCATACTCCACCTATTGGAGAAAATCCTTTGAATGTGTCTAAGGCAACAGATTTACAAATGGTATCAATTTTCTTAGCTAAAATAATATTATCAATATTTATGGTTTTGTTGCTTGTGCATCCATTCCACGAATAAGTTACAACAAAAGAACCCGCAACACTTGGTGGGGTTATTAGTCCACTATTTGTAATATTGAGGCCGCTCCACGAACCTCCAGTTGGAGAGAATCCCGCAACCATAAACGGGGCAGAACCGGGGCAAGCAGCCGCAGGACTTCCTGCATTAATAGCCCTTACAGTTACTATTACAGAATCTCTACATGTGCCAGTATTGTAAAAAACTTTGAAAACACCTCCGCCAGAAACCAAAGGATTGAACGCGCCATTGGTAGCATTGGTAATTCCTGTGCCGCTCCAAGTGCCGCCTGCGGGCAATGCTTTAAGGTTTAAAACACCACTTGTTTGGCAAACAGTTGTATCATTTTGAGCCACGGGAGGGTCAAGAACAATGATGTCAACAGTGTCTTTTCCGGGAACAGAGACCCCATCGGAAACCTCTAAAATATATTGTGTGTTTACGGTTGGGCAAACAGTTTTTGGCGGTGCGCCCGTTAAGCCTCCACTTATCCAATTATAACTGTAATTAGCTGCATTTCCGCCAGTGATAATGGCGGTCAGGCTTGCGCAAGCACCTTTGCAAATTGTTTTCCTATTGGTTCTTAAATCCACGACAATGGGACAATCCGTGATTTTAAAATTCAGTTTTGCATTTATTTTCCAAATACTATCACATGCATCTTTAAAAAATGAATTAAAATCCAAGGTGTAGTTTCCGCTTTTATTAAGCCCAGAAGCAAAAGTAATGTCAAAAGTAGAAGTTTCGTTTTTGCTATCGCAATTGATTGCAGATATGGAAGAAATAGTAGTTGAAAGTGTGCCAGATAGTTTAAAATTGGCTGCTTTCACAGAGTCGCAATTAAACTTTTGATCTAGCGTTACCCTAATTTTTGTGGAGTTGCATGTTGGATTGGCTATTGCCGTAAACTTAGGTTGTGGAACCAAGGTAACTTTGCCCTCCCATGTTAGTTCCCATCCATCGCAAACAATATTAGCATCCGAATGAAAATAGAAAGTTACAGCACTGTCGCTCACAGAAAAAGAGGCAGGATTATTGATAATTCCAGAATAAGTTCTTATCAATGTGCCAGTTGTATCTCTTCCTTTATAAACCTTTAAATAATCTGAAACCGCCTCAGTACAAAAACTGCCTTTAAATTTGAAATTGATGGAACTCGCTCCTTTCACAACAATGGTGAAAATCAAATTTTCATTGTTAGCATACTTTCCAATTGCTTGCTGATTGTTTTCGCTATCTGTTAGCCCGCCTTTGCAACCATATATTTTGGCGCTAGACATTTTATAAACCGTTTGCCCATAACCCATATTAAAAAACATAAACAAAAAACCTAATCCAAAATAGCAAAGTCTCAGTTTAAAATATATTTTCAATCTGTTCATACTTATTTGTTAATTGTAATTTCGGGCGACACAATGGCGTTGCTCCAGTTTCCTGCTCGGTCGCTTAGTTTTATTTCAAAAGTAGTTTCCTCTTTATTGGCGGTGCCTAACAAAAAGGCGTTTTTAATTTTAATAGACAATATGCCTTTTATTTTCACATTGCTGCCAGGGGGAGATAATGGTTTTACAAAATAAAAATCTGCCTTTGAAAGTCGCCTGTCTTTAACATACAAAGCATTTTTATCAGGATTGTCTTCGCCTAAATCTCCGTTTTCGTCCGTGTATTCTATGTCGATTGTAATGCTATCTTTAAATTGTTGAATATTTGTAGCGTTAATTTTTAAAAACTTAATGACAGGCTTAGAATTAACACCACTCTCTTTTTTGCAAGAAAAAAAACTAATTGACAATACCATAAACAATAATATAAATCCCCTAATTTTCATGCTTTTAATGAATATATTTGTTTTGTTAATCATGTTTGTTAAATTAATGTTGCAATATAATATTATTTTTATAAAACCAATGAAATAATTGTAATTAAATTTTAGATGTATTTGTGTAATTGTTGGATAGTTTAAATTGTAATGTTCAATTTTTATTGCGCAAAAGGATTATGAGAAAATAGCAAACAATGTTTTGATGCAAAACCAAATGCCCGTGCAGGGTAATTATAAAGTAGTTTAAATCCTAAAAAAAAAGGGTTTGCCTTATGGTAATCCCCATTTTTTTATAAGCTAAATTAGAACAAGGTTTTAAGCCTTTGGGATTTTATTTTTAATAATTTCAAGCACCTCATCTAACTGTTCGGGTTTTAAAATGCTGATATATTACAAAGGACTGATGTTATAAACAGGCTTTGCAATCCTATAAATAGCCATTGTATCGGGCAGTTTTCCGCCATCGTCTTTATAATCTAACAAATCATTGGGCGTGCAATCAAAGGTGAGGCAAAGTTTGGTAAGCGTTTCTAAACTTTCCATTAAAAATAGAATAGTTTCTATTAATATTACAGTCTTTTCTACTATAAATACAATAGTTTTTATTGATATTGCAGTCTTTTTCATTAAAAATACAATATTTTCTACTATAAATACAATCTTTTCTACTAAAAGTACAATCTTTTTTATTAAAAATACAATAGTTTACATTAAAACAGCAACAATTTACACTAAAATTACAATATTATTGCCTCTAAGCTTACAATAATTGGGTTTTGTGTTTGGATTATGGCCACCAAAAGGAGACATATTGCCTACAGGAGTGCAATAATTGGGTTTTGTGTTTGGATTATTACCTCCTAGGGGATATTTATTGCCTCCAGGAGTGCAATAATTGGGTTTTGTGTTGGGATTATTGGGTTTTAGGATAAAAATAGAGTTGAAAGGAGGGGAGGAATTGGTTTTTTGAGATATTGGATTATATTTGCAAACGAGAAAATGAAAAACTTAATTATAACTTTAGGTATTTTAAAACAAAAAAATGCGCATTTTGATGAATTATAATAAAAAAAGTATTTTTTTGCGACATAGAAAAACGCTATTGAATAGCGTATATATACAAGTTGTGTGCTATGGTAAGACGACACTTACGACAAAAAACAAACGAATAAATTAAATAAAACAATACCATATATGTCAAAACTAAATGTTGACCAAAAAACTATAATGTTGCTTTTTTCAGATAAAAAGTC
>JBDNIM010000267.1:0-12369 GCA_041688295.1 Bacteroidia bacterium | reverse complement strand
TGGCAAAAACAATTGCATCTTTTCGAGGTACCTTTTTATTACATCGAATATGGTTTTGCTCAGTTGGGCGCAATTGCCATTTGGAGAAACTTTGTTTTAAATAAAAACACAGGTTTAGATGCCTATAAAAATATGTTGTCTTTGGGCTATACCAAAACAATTCCTGAGTTATACGAAACCGCAAACATTCGTTTCGATTTTTCTTCTGCTTATGTAAAAGAGTTGTTCGACTTTGTGAAAGGAGAGCTTAAGAAACTAAAAGATTTATAAGTTGTTTTTGCGGGTCATCTGTTTGATGATGGCTCCCAAAAGGATAGTTATCCCTACGAAAACTGACATTTTCCCGATTATATTCCCATATTTTACATAAACAGTTTGTTTCTGTAAAGGGGTTACTTGGCACTTAAAAGCAACCCTGTCTTTGTATTTTGTAGCTTGCGAAATGTTTCCAAATTGGTCTATTTTGGCAGAGACACCAACATTTGCACTTCTAATCATTTGTCTTCTTGTTTCTATGCAACGAATGGCACCAAACAAAAGGTGTTGCTTATAGCCTTGGGTTTCTCTCCACCATCCGTCATTGGTGATAACGGCCAATATTTGCGCCCCATCTTTGACAAATTCGGTGGTGTAGTCGCCAAATACAGATTCATAACAAATAAGAGGCGCTATTTTTATTCCATTATTAAGCGTAAAGTTTTTTGCTTTTGGGCTAGCACCAAGGCTGCCACTGCTTCCGCCTAAATTAATACTTAGTTTTTCTAAAATTGGGAAAGGCATTTTTTCAACCCCCGGCACAAGCCTAGATTTATGGTACCAATCTATTTTAGAGTTGTTTTTTATAAGTAAAGCGGTATTGTAATTGTCATACCAAAAGTTTTTCTGTTCTGTTGGGCGGGCCGTTGGGCTCGGTTGTTTTTCAGATTTGTAAATTTCATAAGTCTCTGCTCCCGCAATGATGTTAAGATTTTTGTAACTTTCTAATATTGGCCTTAATAGATTTATAGTGCTGTTATTTTCTAACTGATTGATTTCATTGTTGCCAACAACAGCTGTTTCGGGCAACAAAAGAATAGCGGTGTTTTGGGTCAATAAAGGCTGCGCTTGCTCAATAGCAATGTTCATTTGCTCTTCTGCATCTAAATAGTTTTCGCCATTTGTGAATTTCTCTGTGTATGGGTCAATTTGCGGTTGCGAAATCACACATTCTAATGACTTTTCATTGCCAGTTTTGTTGAATTTAACAATAAAATATGAACTGATAAAAGCCAAAACAATATAGCCCAAAGGTTGAACTAGTTGAATGTATTTTTTATAAAATAGTGCTTTAAAGATAATAATATTAATCACTAATATAAGCAATGTTCCGCCCATTTCTCCCGTAAATTCATACCATTGAATAAAAGATGGAAAACAAGCCAAGTCATTGCCCAGCGTTAGCCATGGCCAACTTGCGCTCCAGTTAAAGTGAAGAAATTCTATCATTAAATAGAAAATCACAAAAGATTTGTAACCTAATTTAGGCAGTTTTTCATTGGTGAAAGAAAACAAAAGAAAAGGCAAACTTAAAACCAAGCTATTAGCAAAAAGCATAATAATAGCCCCCGATTGGCTTGCATGCCAAACCCACCAAGTAGTGCCTAGGTTAAAAAGAAAAATAATGATATAACTCCAACCCCAAAATAGAAAGTGTTTGTTTTTATGCGCAGATAGTTTCTGATGAATAAAAAACAAAGGAACAAAGCCAACAAAAAGTAAAAAACCAGTGTTAAATGGCGGCCATCCTATTGTTAACAGCAAAGAAGAAAGTACAGCAAGCAGCCAAATTGGTAATTTATTCATTATTTTTAGGCCTCAAAATTAATACAAATTCGCCTTTAGGCGCTTTTTTTGTAAAAAACAATTGAATTTCTTCTAAACTTCCGTTCACGGTTTCTTCAAACAGTTTGGATATTTCTCTGCTAACGGACACTTGCGTATCGCTGCCAAAGGTATCTGCCAAATCTTTTAAAGTTGTCATTAATTTATAAGGACTTTCATAAAAAACAATGGTCCTTTTTTCCGTTTTCAAAAATTCTAAGCGTATTTTTCTTCCTTTTTTCACAGGTAAAAAACCTTCGAAAACAAACTTATCTGTAGGGAAACCACTTTTTACCAAAGCGGGTACAAAGGCCGTTGCGCCCGGCAAACATTCTACTTTTATTTGTTCTAGAATACAATGTTTTACTATCAAAAAGCCAGGATCGCTAATGCCCGGTGTGCCTGCATCTGTAATTAAAGCCATGTTTTTGCCAAACTTTAATTGCGCAATTACATCTTTTTGTTTGTCGTGCTCATTGTGTGCATGGTATCTTTGCATGGGGGTCTCAATAGCAAAATGTTTGAGTAAAATGCCTGAGTTTCTTGTATCCTCGGCCAATATTACATCCACACTTTTTAAGATTTCAATCCCCCTAAGGGTTATATCTTTTAAATTGCCAATAGGAGTAGGTACCAAATATAAAATGCCACTAGCTGCCTCAGTATTTGACATGAAACATTCCTTTTAATGAAAATAAAACCACACTCCAAAAAACAACCGAAAGTGTTTGATATAAAATAACTTTCTTTTTATTGTGTTCTATTGCAGCCGAAAAAATACACCCAACCGGAATGCTGATTAAAACGGGCGAAATAAACGCCAACCCAATTAACCCATAACTGTCGCGCATTTTAATTAATTTTCTTATTGACTTAAATTTAACTTTAAAAATCGGGTGTTTCCCAAGTTTAGATGAAATAAAAGCACCAAAGTAAGTGAAAATAAAAACTCCAATAGTGCCACCAATTAAAAGGATGCACATATCTAGAAACCATGGTCTAGGAGAGCTTATTAATAAAGGCACAGCTGCAACAACAAATTTTACAGAAGCCAGTAACATAAGCAATAAAATTTTAATAATGGAGGCCATAATATTTTTTCAAATATAGCATTAAAAATTTAGTTTATGGGATATTTAAAACTGGACTTAAAACTTTTCCTGTCATACAGAAAAAACCTAAAACCTTGATGTTTGGATTGTTTAAACAAATAATATTTGTAGGCACATTGGCAGGTGGAACAGCAAACAAACCAATGTTTTGCAATTGAACAACCACAAGATTCAAATAATAATACATCTCTGGAGTAATAGTTAAAATTTCTACTTGCGCTTTTTCGCCCGAGGCAAATGGTCTGCTGTGCAAATTATCTCTAATTGGGACAATAAATAAATCGCCATCGCCTTTGCCTCCCTCTGTTGTAGAATTGTCAATTGCAATTTTAATATCGCTTGCTTTTGTTTGTAAACTGTCGTTTCTAGTTAGTCTAATCCAATAAAAATCGCCAGCACCTGGCTTGTCTTTTGCCCAAAGACTTAAAAAGTTTCCTTTTGGATTGCCAAAAAAACCATTGGGTTCAAATCGATATGTAAATGAATCTATAACTGTTGGGCTGTTAAGCTTACTTTGAGAAACAAATGTGTTTTTGTTATCAATAACAACCAATTGATAATTTTTATTGAATTTAAAAGTATTTGCGCTAGGTGGAACAAAGAAATAGCGTCCATCATTTTTGTAAGTAAATGGATAAATGCTAAAGTCGCTAGTGTCCACTACTGCGACCAAAGAATCTACTTTATAGCCTACAAATGCACCATTGTTTAAATAGCCTACAGATTTTGAGATGTTTATCCATTGCGTGTCTGCTGTTTGGTTAATGACGGCATCAATTACCAATTGCGGTTTTGGTGCGCCTAGGTCTAGGTCAATAGGGTCTTCGCAAGAAGTTAATGAACCAATTAAAATGAAAAGAAGACTGAGATAAAAATATTTTTTCATGTGCTATGTATTAAAATTTAAAGTTCCAAGAAACTGATGGAATGACACTGCCAATAATAGAAAATCTAATTAGCTGAGTTTGATTATTGTTGTCGGGGTTGGGTTGTGCAAAATAAGAAAATGGATTTCTTCTGTTGTAAACATTATAAACACCAAAAACCCAACTACTTTCCCATTTTTTTGTTTTTTTGTGGGTGTAGGTGCCCGAGAGGTCTAGCCTATGAAACGGTTTGATAAACACATCGTTTCTTCTGCCTGTTGCGTTGTGCGGAATGCTGCTAATGCCTTGGAAAGTGAATTTTGTATTAGGTAAGTTTGTTGGTGTTCCCGAACCAACAACAAAGCTAGCAGACAAGTCCCATTTTTTATTTAAAGAATAGGAAACTGTTGCATTGGCATTGTGTCTTCTGTCAAATCTATTGGCATACCATTCGTTGTTATTTATGCCATTCACTTGTCTGTCAGATTTTGATAGCGTGTAACTTATCCACCCTGTTAGTTTTCCCACATTTTTTTTAAAATAAAGTTCCAAACCATAAGCCCTTCCTTTTCCATTTAATAAATCTGCTTCAAGCCTATCGTTCAATAAAAGATTTGCTCCATCTATATAATCAATCTGATTTTGCATGGTTTTGTAAAAAACTTCTGCTGTAAATTCGTAATCTATGTTTTTGCCAAAGTTTCTAAAATAACCAATTGCAATTTGGTCGGCTATTTGAGGTTTAATATTGTTGGTGGACGGTGTCCAAACATCAAGTGGAACGCTGGCAGCTGTGTTCGAAATTAAATGCAGGAATTGCGACATTCTATTATAGCCTAATTTTACAGAAGAAAGAGTATTCAATTTATAATTCATTGAAAAACGAGGCTCTGGCACATTGTATGACTGAATGATTTCATTCTGTTTAAAGTCTTTTTCACCAACAACAACAGATTGTTGGGCATTTTGGTTTCTATCAATTATAAAAGCCTTTCCTTTTCCCAAATAATTGAAATTAGACCATCTAAAACCAACTTTAACAGTTAATCGAGAGGACACTTTTCTTTCATTGTCAACATAAAAACCGTTTTCTAAAGCATATTTATTAGGCAAACCAAATTCAACCGTTCGGCCTTGATCTGCCGACACAGCTTTTCCAGGTTGAAAATTATAATAAGTAGATATGGCGCCAAATTGAATTAAACTTTTAGGTGTTTGGTAATAATTAAAATCCACTTTTCCACTATAGTTTTGGATGTTTGATTGCCAATCGAAAGTGGAAGCACCTGACCCAAATCCAAGTTTGTAGTCATATTTGCTATAATAAAAAGTGAAGTTAGAAAATAATTTTGAGCTAAATAAATGGTTCCACCTGAAAGTGGCGGTTCTATTGCCCCAATCAAATTTAGCACCTGGCGTACCAAAAGCATCTCTACCGACATAGGTAGAGAAAAATATTTTATTTTTGCTATTTATTGTGTGGTTTATTTTTCCTGTGAAATCATAAAAATAGAAAGTAGCATTTTGTAAGTTTTCATTATTTCTTAAAAATGGTTTCGCCAAAACATCAATATAACTTCTTCTGCCTGCAACAATAAATGAGGTTTTTGCCTTTTGGTCTTTTTTTAATTTTATGGGACCTTCAATAGAAAGACGGCTAAAAATTAAACCAACACCACCGTTTACCTCATAGTTTTTTATGTTTCCATCTTTCAACCTAACATCTAAAATAGAAGACAATCTGCCACCATATTCGGCAGGAATACCACCTTTTAAAAGTTTTACATCTTTAACTGCATCGGGGTTAAAAACGGAGAAAAAACCAAATAAATGTGAACTGTTAAAAACGGGGGCTTCATCCATTAAAATTAAATTTTGATCTATTGCACCGCCTCTCACATTAAAGCCAGTTGCACCTTCGCCCACAGAACTAACACCCGGTAAAAGTTGAATGGATTTTACAATGTCCACCTCGCCAAGCAAAGCCGGAATTTTTTTAATTTGAGAAATATTCAAACTATTAGAACTCATCTCTACTTTTTCTATCGCATTGTCTTTCCTTTTTTTGGAGATAGAAACACCTGCAATTTCAACCGCTGATTTATATAGCTCTATATTTTGGGTTATATTTTTTGTTACATTTACAAGCACCGATTTTGAACTGTATCCAACAAATTGAAAGATTAAATTGTAATTGCCTTCTGGTAAAGAAATTGAATAAAAACCATAGTTGTTTGTATTTGTGCCAGATTTTGAACCCTCCACACTAACATTGCAATTAACCAAGGCTTCGCCATTTGCAGTGTCTTTTACATAACCACTGATAGAAAATTTTGATTGCGCTCTTAAATTTTGGGTAAATAATATTAAGAAAGATAGTAAAATAAGGAATTGTTTCATCTTAGAAATAAGGAGCGAATATAACACTTTTTAAACTGTTTTTGTTTTATAATCATGGTTAATTTGTTTTTTTAATTGAATATTAGAAGATTTTATTAAGCTGATTTTTGTAGTCTAGGATTGACTTTTTTAAATAAAAATAATTTTATATAAATTGTATCTTTGCAGTTCTATTTTGGAAATTAAAAAAGACATCCGCAAGTTCTCGCTCGAACAGTTAAAAGAAGTATTTATAGAAAATGGGATGCCCGGTTTTAGGGCACAACAGGTGCATGAATGGCTTTGGAAAAAAGGCGCCAAAAGTTTTGAAAACATGACCAACCTTTCGTTAGAGCTAAGAGAGTGGTTGAAAACAGAATTTACGATTCTTTCTGTTGTGATTTCTGCTAAGCAATTGAGCGAAGATGGCACTATTAAAATGGCTTTTAAGCTACACGATGATGCCATTATTGAAGGTGTTTTAATCCCCACCAAAACAAGGATGACAGCCTGCGTTAGTAGCCAAGTTGGTTGCAGTTTGAGCTGTAGTTTTTGTGCCACAGGGTTTTTAAAAAGACAAAGAAATCTTGACGCAGCAGAAATTTTTGACCAAGTTTGGTTGATAGACCAAATGGCGAGAGAAAAATATAAAATGCCACTTACCAATATTGTTTTCATGGGCATGGGCGAGCCTTTATTGAATTATGCAAATGTGATGGAAGGCATTTCTAAAATTACAGGAAAAGATGGGTTGAATATGTCGCCTTCTCGTATCACTGTCTCCACAGCAGGGGTTTCAAAAATGATTAAAAAATTGGGCGATGATGGCGCAAGGTTCAATTTGGCTTTGTCTTTGCACGCTGCCAACAATGAAAAACGCAGTAAAATAATGCCCATCAATGATACCAATCCTTTGGAGGATTTGTCGGAGGCTTTAATCTACTTTTATAAAAAAACAAAACGAAAAATTACGCTTGAATATGCGGTAATGAGCGACACCAACGATGGAATAACAGAGGCCGATGAGTTAATCAGATTTGCAAAAAAAGTACCATGCAAAGTCAATTTAATAGAATACAATCCAATTGATTTGGCGAGTTTTAAAAGCAGTGGTGCAGATAAGATTCAAAAGTTTGCCGAACGCATTGAACGCAGTGGAATTGTTGTAAATATAAGAAGAAGCAGAGGCAAAGATATTGATGCTGCTTGCGGACAATTGGCAAATAAACAATAAAAAATAAACAGAAATTGGAAAATTCAAATAACACACACAAAGCTGGGTTCGTAAACATTGTAGGCAAACCAAATGCTGGAAAAAGCACCTTGAGCAACCTTTTGGTGGGCGAGCATTTAAGCATCATTACCCCAAAAGCTAGCACAACAAGACACAGGATTTTAGGCATCATTAACACCGAAGATTCTCAAATTGTGTTGTCGGACACGCCTGGCATTATCGAACCTGCTTATAAATTGCACGATTCTATGATGGTGGCTGTTAAGGAAAGTGTTGAGGATGCAGATGTTTTAATTGTTTTGGTGGATGTAACAAACCCGAATTTTAAGGAAGAACAAAGCTTGTTAATTTCAAAAGCCAAATGCCCTATTATTTTGGTGGTAAATAAAATAGATTTGTCTGATGCCAAAGAAGTGGATAAAGTGATGGGCGAGCTTATAATTGCTTTCAGTCCAAAAGAAACTTTTGCTATTTCGGCTATCAATGATTTTAATCCTGAGAGTTTGTTAAAGGTCATTCAACAATATTTGCCGGTTCATGAAGCTTTTTATCCTAAAGACCAATTGACAGACAGAAATGTTAGGTTTTTTGTGAGTGAATTTATTAGAGAGAAAATTTTTCATTTCTATGAACAAGAAATTCCATACAGCGCAGAGGTGATTGTACACGATTACATAGAAGGCAAAAAATTGGATAAAATTTATGCTTATATTATTGTGGAGCGCGATTCTCAAAAAGGAATTATTGTTGGAAAAAACGGTTCTGGCATAAAAAAAATAGGAATGGAAGCCAGAAAAGACATTGAAAAGTTTGTTGGCAAACAGGTGTTTTTAGACCTGAGAGTAAAAGTGGAGCCAGACTGGCGCAAAAACGACCTGCAACTTAGAAGATTGGGTTATATAGAATAATCATTTTAAGCTATTTTTATCAACCCATTTGTGCAAAAAGTATTGCCTTCCTCGGTTTTTAAACGTAGCTGCTCCTGTCCAATGGAAACAATTTCGCTATTGTAGTGCACCTTGTGGTTCAAATGGTAAACAATGGACAAATGTTTAAGATAAAACAAACGGTGTCCAAGTTTTTTTAATCGCCATTCAATGTCCACATCTTCGCCAATGCCCGCTGTTTTATAATCTTCATCAAATCCGTTTACTTCCTTTAAAACCTTTAACGGAATGCCCCAATTGCATCCCCAAATGCCTTTATTTTTTTCAATGCTCGGCTTTCTAAATTTACAATAAAAAGCATGTTTCAATTGTTGAGAACCCGAAGTTAATAAACCAATCCAATTGATTTTGGTGTTTGGGTTTTTAATCAGGCTTTTAGTCATAGATTCAGAAAGCATCACCCTTCTGCCATAACAAATGCCTAATTCCGAAAATTTATTGTAGTTTTCTAACAGTTTAGAATGCGGAATCCAATCGCCATCTAAAAAAACAACATAATTGCCCGTAGCTATTTTAATTGCTTCGTTTAGTATTTTGCATTTTCTAAAACCGCTGTCTTCCTGGTAAACATGTTTTATATCAAAATTGAAAGCATTGTTTTTTAAATATTCAATAATATCGGTATCGTTTGCATCTTCTGCAACAATGACTTCAAAGTTTTTGTAGGTTTGAAACATTAAGTTTTTTAAAATTAAATTTAAAAACGGAATGTTTTTATAGTAACCAATGATAACGGATATTTTCACCGAGCAAAAATAATAGAATTTATGTTGGGTTGGGATTTAAGTTTTTTTGTAATTGTCTGAACTTTGATTTTTATAATTGCAATAATTTTTGCTTCATGCATGGGAATCAATCCTATCATTAGAATTATGGTTTTAGAAAAGGAAAGTTAACGCTGACATTTTAGCTATTTTGAATTAATTCTGAAACAAAAGCGTAATTCCGAACCATCTCATATAGAACCGACATTAAATTGCCTGTTTTGTAGCGTATTTTTTTAAAAAAATAATGAGCCAATTAAGGATCAAATGCTTCATCATTGAATAATTGGGTTATCAGTATCTTCTTTTATCTCAAATTCTTTTGAAAAACCTTTTAATTTTAAAAGCATTTCAAATGCCTGATCAGTATAGGTTATTACTAATTGGTTTTTGGTTCTAGTAATGGCAACATAGAATAAGTTGTTGGTTTGATTTAAATATTGATATTTGTCAACTAAATTATATGAACTCAAAAATGGTAAAATCACACAATCAAATTCTAATCCTTTTGAACTATGTATTGTAATTAAGTTTACATTAGTAGGGTTTTTAAAAGAGAGTGTGTTATTGTATTTGTCTTTATAGCCATTTATAATACCATTTTCAGATAATTTTTTACTTAAAATTGTAATTTGTGCGCTATTAGTTGGAAATAGTATACCGATGTTTTCATAATTTGAATTTTTAATGAAATCAACTATCCATTCCGACTCAGATTCTTCAGTTTTAAAGTTTTTAACAATCGTTTTTTCAGATTCTATGTTATTTGATATTATGCTTTTCTTTAAATGGAAATAAAAATACACAAAGAAACCTGCCTTTTGCGGCAGGTCTAGTTTAGGCTCAGCCTAGACGAGACGGATCGCAGCGAACCCGGAACTAAGCGAAGCGTTTTCACGAATACCAAATAAGCAAAAAGAAAATGAGTAAGGCGAAGGTGTTTTGGCACCCAAAAATTAAGTTATTAGTTATTTGTTGATGTTTGATAATTTGGATAAAAACATTGTAAATTTGCAAACCAATTTTATAATGATGAAAATTAAAGACATTAGCCAACATTCCAAGGTGTTAGACATTATTCAAAGAGCGCTTAGCGAGGACATTGGCACTGGCGACCACTCTTCTTTGGCGGCCATTGAGGACGACAGGCGAGCCACTGCAAAATTGATTTTTAAGGACAATGGGATTGTTGCAGGCCTAGATATTGCTTATACAATTTTGCAACTTAACGACCCAACTTGCAGCATTTCAAAATATAAAAACGATGGCGATTGGGTGCAAAGTTCGGAGATTGGTTTTGAGGTGGAAGGCAATGCACAAAGTTTGTTGAAGAGCGAAAGATTGTTGTTGAATATTATGCAAAGGTTGAGCGGTATTGCTACAACAACTTACCAAGCGGCTGAAATAATTAAAAATTATCATACCAAGGTTTTGGACACAAGAAAAACCACCCCGAATATGAGGGTTTTGGAAAAATGGGCGGTTACGGTGGGAGGGGGCATGAACCACAGAATTGGATTGTATGATATGATAATGTTGAAGGATAACCATGTGGATGTGGCTGGTGGTATTTCAAACGCTATTAATAAGGCTAAGAAATATCTTGATGAAAAAGGGCTTAAAATTGGTATTGAAATAGAAACGAGAAACATGGTGGAAATTGAAGAAACAATGAAAAATTTGCCTATTCAACGCATTATGTTTGATAATTTTTCGCCCGATGATACCAAGAAGGCGGTTGAAATTGTGGGAGGAAGGTGCGAAACAGAATCGTCTGGCGGCATAACTTTAGACAATATTTTGGATTATGCTAAAGCTGGTGTTGACTTTATTTCGTTGGGGATGTTAACCCATTCTGTTAAAAGCATGGACATTAGTTTTAAAATAAAATTATGAAATATTGAATTTTAAGTTTAGTTTTGTACTTATGTTTTCTAAAAATACCTTTTTATTATTTGGTTTGGCCATGATGGTTTCAAACCTGTTTTCTCAAATCTCATTTAGCAGAACCACCTTATACAAATCTGCTTTTTCAACAGAACAAGATGTGTATTCTCATTCGTGGATTTCTAATATTGGATCAATAAATGACACCATTGTTTGGACAAGAACAATGAACAGTTTGCCCGACACTGCTTGGACATCGGCTGTTTGTGACATTAATCAATGCCATCCTGTTACAACCACAACGGCTGAGTTTGTTTTGAATTCTGCTGATTCTGGTTATTTGTCTTTCCATTTTTATCCTAAAAATAAAAGAGGAACAGGCAATATGACGGTCGAATTTTACCGTAAATCTAATCCTTCAGAAAAATACAATATTGTATATAAAGCTGATGTTTGGGGCGCAACTAGCATTTCTGTTAACAATGTTTCAAAAACAAGTGTTTTTCCAAACCCAAGTGCTGGAAATTTTACTATTAAAAATTCAATCATTGCCTTAGGTACAATAAAAATAGTTAACAACATGGGCCAAGTTGTATTCACAGGTTCTTACGCAAACAATGAAACTTTTGATAACTCATTTTTAACATCAGGTATTTATACCGTTGTTATTTCTGACAATAAAAATTCTGAAACCATTAATATGGTTAAAGAATAAATTAAAAATATTTTAATAAAAAATCCCTCACATTTGATAATGTTGAGGGATTTTTTTAACAAAAATCTTAAATATCTTGTTATTTTCATTACTTTTGCAAACTTGTTTTCTAAAATGAAAGTACAAATAATAATCCTTGATTTTGGTTCACAATATACGCAATTAATAGCTAGAAGAGTTAGAGAATTAAATGTTTATTGTGAAATTCACCCTTACAATAATATTGGAAAAATTCCTGACACGGTTCAGGGAATTATACTCTCTGGCAGTCCTGCTTCTGTAAGAGAAGGCAATGCTCCACAAATAGATTTGTCTCAATTTATTGGGAAATTTCCTGTTTTGGGCGTTTGCTATGGAGCACAATATATTGCCCAACAATCTGGGGGCAATGTTGCTGCAAGCAATCACAGAGAATATGGAAGAGCGCATCTTAATGTTTTAAAAACCAATAGTTTAACAAAGGGGATAAAAAGCAATTCGCAAGTTTGGATGTCGCATGGAGACACCATTACACAATTGCCGCCAAATGCAGAATTAATAGCTTCGACAGATTCTATTGAAAATGCTGCATTTAAGTTAAACGATTCAGAAACATATTGTATTCA
>JBDNIM010000266.1:0-3378 GCA_041688295.1 Bacteroidia bacterium | reverse complement strand
ATTTTTATAATTATCGTTTTGATTACAGCACCTGCTTTCTATTTTATTAATAAAGTGATTAAAAAGAAAATATATTTGTTAGGTAAAAAAAGCAAAGAAAACCGAGATGAAACTATTGAAAGTCTTAATATTGGTGCTAATGGGTTGATGGATATTAAGATTAACCAATCCTCTAAATTTTTTATCAATGATTTTTTGAAAAAGCAGAAACCATTGGTTGAAAGTGATTTGAAAGCTATATTTTATCAAAATATTCCAGCAAGGGCAAATGAAATTATTGTTCTTTTTGCGGTAATTTTCTTGGTTGTTTATGGCTTTTTTTATTCTCAAAATCCTGCCGGCCTGCGCACATTGGCAGCGGTTTTTGTGTTGTCTGTTTTTCGTTTGGTGCCTGCCATCAATAGATTGCTAATTGGTGTAATGAAACTGAAGTTGTATCAACACACAAGCGAATTTCTGATTTCCAACGAGGCAGAAAATGTGATACCAAGTCATCATAATATTTCTTTCAATCATGAAGTTTCTATAAAAGGTGTTTATTTTAAATATAATGATGCCAGTATTCCATTGTTAGATAATATTTCTTTTGATATTAAAAACGGAGAAGCCATTGGAATTACTGGCTTAAGCGGTAGCGGAAAAAGCACTTTAATGAAAATTATATGTGGTTTAATAGTGCCTCAAAAAGGGGAGATTTTGGTTGACAATCAATTGTTAAACGAAGATAATTTAAACCATTGGTTACAAAAAATAGCATTTGTTCATCAGGTGCCTTTTGTTTTTAACAAATCATTGGCAGAAAATATTTCTTTAAGCGAGATTTATGATTTATCAAAAATTGAAAAAGCCATTCGAGGTTCTGGTTTATATGACTTTGTAAATGAGTTGCCACATGGGATAAAAACATGGATGGGAGAGCAAGGTGCTAATATCAGCGAAGGTCAAAAGCAGAGAATTGCAATTGCTAGGGCATTGTACAAATCCTGCAAATTATTGATTTTCGATGAAGCCACAAGCTCTTTAGACCAACAAACAGAAGCCATTGTAATGGAAACATTGAATAATTTGAAAAAGCAAAATGTGGCGATAATAATTATTGCGCATCACGGAAAAATAATAGATATTTGCGCCACTATTTATAAATTGGAAAATAGTAGATTAATAAGAATAAAAGAATGAGTAAAATAAAATTTGCAGTTGTAGGTTGCGGTCATATTGGCAAGCGACATGCAGAAATGATAGAAAGGCATGAAGAGGGTGAATTGGTTGCCATGTGCGATACTAAGCCTGCCTCTGAGTTAAATATTGAGAGTTATAAAGTTCCTTTTTTCTCAAGTTTGAATGAACTTTTAGCTTCAGGCATAGAATTTGATGTTTTAGCAATTGCAACGCCAAATGGAAGTCATGCTGAGCAGGCTTTGATGGGTCTTGAGCATAAAAAACATATTGTTATTGAAAAGCCTATGGCCTTAACGAAAGCCGATTGTGAGAAAATTATATTCAAGTCCTTGCAGGTGTCTCGACAAGTCTTTTGTGTCATGCAAAACAGGTATTCACCTCCATCTGCTTGGATAAAAGATTTGATTGTTAACAATGTTTTGGGCGATATTTACATGGTACAAATTAATTGTTATTGGAACAGAGACGAACGCTATTATAAAAAAGATGGTTGGAAAGGAAAATTGGCGCTTGATGGTGGCACTTTATTCACTCAATTTTCTCATTTTATTGATATTATGTATTGGTTGTTTGGCGATATAAAAGACATAGAAGCAAAATTCAATAGTTTTTCTCACAAGGGGATTACGGATTTTGAAGACAGTGGTTTGGTTACCTTCAACTTTATGAATGGCGGAATGGGATGTTTAAACTACTCAACTTCTATATGGAATCAAAATTTAGAAAGCAGCCTTACGGTAGTTGCGCAAAATGGCAGTATTAAAATTGGCGGGCAATATATGAATGAAGTGGAATATTGCAGCATAAAAGATTATGAAATGCCAGTTTTGCCACCTTCAAATCCTGCGAATGATTATGGACCTTATAAAGGAAGTGCGGCCAATCATAATTATATTTACGAAAATGTAATGGACACACTAAAAAACAGAAACACCATCACAACAAATGCTCTAGAAGGTCTGAAAGTTGTTGATATTATTGAAAGAATCTACGAGAAAAACCCATATATAAAACATTAATGAGCAAAGTATTATCCATCATAATTCCTGCCTATAATGAAGCAAAAACAATTCACTTAATTTTAAATAAAGTAAAAGCTGTTAATTTAATTAGTAATATTTCCAAAGAAATAATTATTGTCAACGACTGTTCAAGCGATGACACAGAAAATACGATAAATAGTTATATACAAGGGCATTCAGATTTGAATATCCAATATTTTAAACACAATGTTAATCAGGGGAAAGGCGCTGCCATACATACTGGGATTAAAGAGGCAAAAGGAGATTTTATTATTATCCAAGATGCCGATTTAGAATATGATCCAAATGAATTTAATGTTTTGTTAAAACCAATATTGGACGATTTTGCGGATGTTGTTTACGGCAGCAGATTCATGGGAGGAAACCCTCATAGAATATTGTTTTTTTGGCACTCAATAGGCAATAAATTTTTGACATTTTTATCCAATGTGTTTACAAATTTAAACTTAACAGATATGGAAACTTGCTATAAATTATTTAGAGCAGAAATTATAAAATCTATCGTCTTTAAAGAAAAACGATTCGGTTTTGAACCAGAAGTAACAGCCAAAACATCAAGAATACCTAAAGTTAGAATTTATGAAGTGGGCATTTCTTATTATGGAAGAACCTATGAAGAAGGCAAGAAAATTGGTTGGAAAGATGGTTTCAGAGCAATTTATTGTATTTTGAAATATAATTTGTTTGCGAAGTAAAATTTTTTTTGTGAAATAAAAAATAATGAGTAGTTTTGCTACTCATTAATAACAGATGATAGAAACGCTTATTTCCTCTAAAACACGCGTAAAGTTGTTGCTTAAATTTTTTTTAAATAGCAATGCCTCTTCTTATTTACGCAGTTTAGAATCGGAATTTGGCGAAAGTACCAATGCAATTCGTTTGGAACTAAATAAGTTTGAAAAAGCTGGAATGCTGCAAACGGAATTTGAGGGTAATAAAAAAATTTTTAAAGCAAATACCAAACACCCTCTTTTTAAGGATATTAATAATATTGTCTTTAAATATATTGGACTTGATTGGATAATAGAGTATTTGATCGGGAAGTTAGGGAATATTGAAGAAATTTATTTAACAGGCTCTTTTGCCAAGGGATTAGACAGCTCAACAATTGAGTTGCTGGTTTTGGGAGATGTGAATGAAGCCTTTTTGAAAGAGT
>JBDNIM010000265.1:0-2135 GCA_041688295.1 Bacteroidia bacterium | reverse complement strand
CTTTAGGAAAAGCAATAAACAATCCTTATTTGTTTAATATCAATGCCAATGAACAACGCTGTTGGCCCAATCGTGAATACGAATTCCGCTCTTGTGAGTTTTATGTGGTTCAAATGCCAAAGTTTACCATCAGCAAAACCGTGCAAAACTGTGGTATATTGGCGTTAAAAGCCGAAAGTACCGAGTCAGACGACAACCGTTATAATTTTGATTGGACACTGACCCACACAAGCGGCACCAAGCTCACAACATCTTCTTCAACCCCTTCGCTAAATCTTCCCAAAGGTGGCAAATGGTATATTTCCCTAAAAACCACCAATATTATACATGGCTGCACAGGCTTGTTTTTAGATTCAATTATTTTGCCAATTGCAACGCCCAAAATCACAATCTTACCTAATGCTGAGGTTTGCCAAGGGCAATCCTTAACCTACACCGTCCAATTGGAAGAAACCCAATCTCCCATGCAATACCAATGGCAAAGTCCATTAAAAAACAGTGCCGATAGTTTTTTTACCCAAACTATTAACGACAGTTTCAAACTATTGCTCACCATTACCGATGGGCGAGGGTGCATCGCCAAAGACAGCATCCATCAACGCATTTTCCCTGCCTATAAATTACTGCCCATAAAAGACAGTGCCATCTGTTTTCAATCTGTAATAAACATAAGCGCACAGCCGCAATCGCCCAGCGATAGCATAAAATGGCAACACAATGGCAGCCAACAAATAAGCCAAAGCATCAAAGCGGGCAAGTATGAAATTTTATACAAAAACGCCAACGGTTGCCAAACCACAGACACTTTTACAATCATAGAAAACAGCGATTTTATTCCTGTAAAATACAGCGACCAAACAGTTTGCCTAGGCGACACCATCGATTTTCAATTGTTTCAATCCAGTTTTGTAAACTATGACAGCACAACTTGGCTTATAAACAATAACAAAACAATTAGAGAGAATTATATTTTTGAAAAAATAAACCAAGCCACAAACATTGTTTTGTCCACCTATGGCAAACAGAACAACATCAGTTGCCAAGCCAAAGATACCGTTAATGTTGCGCTATTTTTGCCCAACACCAACCGCTTGCAAATCCTAAAAACAGACACCTGTCTCAACACCAATGAAATACAGGTGAACATAACGGGCAACACCAACACCACTAGGCAACAAATTCTTTGGGGCGATGGGCAAACAAGCCAATTTCCTATTAATAGCCACCGCTATTTGCAAGCCAATTCTTATAAAATTGACCTAATAAGCACCACAAATAATAATTGCATAGACACACAAAGCCAAAGCATTGTCATTTACGAGAACCCTCAATTCACACTTAATATGCAAGACAGCGTAATTTGTGAAAACCAGTTGGCAACTATTAATTTGAGCAACCAAGGTCCTTCTTTAATTTACAACATCAATTGGGGCGATGGCGCATTGCAAACCAATCTGCAACAAGGCAATCACAGCCACCAATATGGCCAAAATGGCAAATTCGTTGTGGCTGCCGAAGGCAGCAACAAGCGTTGCAAAACCACGCAAAAGCGCAACATTCGCATTCATCCCATTCCCGATGTGCAAATAATGGCACAAGGTTTTTGTCAAAACGAACCCACCATTATCAGTGCCACGAACAATGCTGTTTATCAATATTTTTGGAACAATAACACCCAAAGCAACCAAGCACCAAGCTATCAAACCGTCTATAACCAAACAGGGAATTATCGAATAACCCTGCAAACCAAAGACAACAACAATTGCCAAGCCAACGACAGCTTTAATCTGCAAATTGTAGCCAAACCAAAAGCGGCTTTTTCTTTTGCTAATCAAAGCCAAATACAGCAATTTCAGTTTCAATTCATTAACGAAAGCATGGATGCAAATGGCTATAAATGGCATTTCATTCATCAAACCCAAAAAGATAGCAGCACAGAAAAAAGCCCTAAAATAGTATTTGCTGACACTGGTTTTTACCAAACCATTTTGATAGCAAACAACAATAATTTATGCTATGATACCGCCCTCCAAATAGTGCCCATTTTTGACAAAATAGAATTCTACTTCCCTACTGTTTTCAGTCCGAATGGCAATGGCACAAACGATGCTTTTGGCTTAAATGCCCGTCAAATT
>JBDNIM010000264.1:0-8758 GCA_041688295.1 Bacteroidia bacterium | reverse complement strand
ACCAAAAAAGATTCGTTGGATTATGTGCGCGTATTGCCTCAGCCAAAAGCGGGCTTTAGCAGCGACCCAGGCTTTTTTACCACTGTTGCTTTCCCAAAATTCAAGTTCACTAACGAAACAAAATACCGCTGGGGCGCAGAGAATATGAGCTATGTTTGGAGTTTTGATATCAATGATTTGGATGACACAAGCACACAAATAAACCCAATTAAAACATACCGAAATGACACCACCACTTATTGGGTAAACTTATTGTCTCGTTATACATACAGCGCAGCCAATGACATCACTATTGACGAAGATGTTGTTTGCGAAGATAGTATTAGCCAATTGAGAAAAATCGGTCCAGATGTAACAGTTTTTGTTCCAACAGCATTTAGTCCAGAGCGCACCGGACCAAAAGGAAACAATGTATTCCTTCCAATTGTGAATGGCGAAAGATCATATTATGTCATGGTGTTTAACCGTTGGGGCGAAATTATGTGGGACAGTTATGACAAAAATGAAAGTTGGAACGGCACCTATAAAGGCCAAGATGCACAACAAGATGTTTATATTTGGCATGTGAAAGTGACCGCTTACGATGGCGAACAATATGAATATGAAGGAACAGTAACGCTGTTGAGGTAAAAAAACAAATGAAAATAAATACAGTTTATTAACTATATTTGCTGAGAGTTCTGATTTTTGAAATTCAGAACTCTTAGTTTTTATAGACTATATTATGAAAGAAAATCAAACATACAAATTTTTGCTGCTAGCAACCATTTTTATTGTTGGTTTTTTCTCGTTGAAAGCATCTCACATATTAGGTGCAGAAATCAGCTACAAACACCTTCAAAACAGTAGTTATTCATTTAAATTAAAGGTTTATAGAAATTGTAGCGAATGCAAGTTTGGCGGCATTGGTGGAGGGCAAAATAGCGGCAATTGCAATGATATTGGTAACCTTCAAATTAGAGGTGGATTGGGAACATCATATTTCAATCAACAGTTGGGTATGGTAGAACTTACAAGAAAACAAGTAATCAATAGAACTTCAAATTGTAATTCAACAAACAGTCAATGTGATCCTAATTCAAATATTGCTTATGGTTTTGAAGAACATGTTTTTGAAGGGAGATTTAATTTTTCGAATTTATTGAACCAAAATTTCTGTAGTTTTGATGTATCTATAGGTTTGGCATCAAGAAATAACCGAATCAACCCAAACATGGCGGAGCAAAACTTTTTTAATTACTGCTCACTAAATCTTTGTAAAGGAATAAACAACGAATCAGTGGATTTTACACTACCACCAAGTTTTTTGTATTATCAAAATCAATCGAATTTTAATGCTTTAGGGGTTTTTAATATTGATAAAGATTCATTAAGTTTTAAATTAAAGTCAGCGTTAATTAACAGAACCACTAATGTTTCGTATAACATAAATAGAAGTTTTTTAACACCATTTTCTTACTATTGTAGAAACGGGCAAATGAACTGTTCTGCAAATATTAGTGGCAGTTTAGTTGAAGGTTTCTATATTTCAGATGCTTCAGGTGATGTTGCTTTTACACCCCTTCAAAATGCTGAGTCAGGAATTGTTGTCATAGAATGCGAAGAATGGAAAAAAGACATGAATGGAAAATATTTCCTTGCTGGAATTGTAAGGCGAGATATAAATTCAGAAATTATAACATCAATTAATAATTTGCCTAAAATTGAGGCCTTGCCAACAAATATTGAACTTTGTTCGAATGAGACCAAAAGTCTGGTTTTTAATGTAATTGATGTGCCAGGTATTAATTCGCTTCAAGACTCTGTTTTTTTAAAAGTGAATACCAATTTGCAGAATTTTCAAATTGCTAGATTAAGTAATTTGAATGCTCAAACAGCAAGATTTATGCTGACATTTAGCAACTCTCAAAATGAAGCTGGGATTTATTTGGTTTCATTGTATGCAAATGATAATGCTTGCCCGTTAAATGGAAGTGGTTCAGTTTCTTTAAATGTACTATTAAAAAAAGTTCCAAACACAAAAATTGACTATGTAAAAGTTAATTGTGGAAGTATGACATTTGCCTTGACAAATAAAATAAATCAAAATCTTTTTTGGAAGTTTAAGACCATTAATGGGGGATTGGTAAAACAAAGCCTAGGCAAAAAAATGGCTGTGAAAATTACGGAAAATGGCAAATATATTATTGAAGGGTTTATTCCCGCTACTGCAACAGAATGTGAGTTATTATTGATTGACACTATTAATATCAGGGATTTAGATTATCCCGAAATTTTAATGAATAAAGAAGTTTTGGTTTGCAAAAATACCAATCATCAATTTGAGCCTTTGTCTTTATTGAAAACAAATAATTATCAAATTTTTGCAAATAATGCTTTAATCTCTTTTCCCTATACTTACAATGTAACAAAAAAAGAGGACATTGTTTTTAAGGTGGTGAATGAAAATGGTTGTTTTGCAGAACAAAGAGTTAGTATTGATGTTTTTCAAGATTTGGTAATTAAAAAAGAGGATTTAACTATTTGTTTAAATCAATTAACACCAGATTTCAAAATTACTCCGCCCGTTTTTGAACCTCAAAATTTAATAAAGCATTTTGATTTTTCTGAAAATGAAAACAATGTTTACTTGAATAATCAACAAACTGAATGGTATTTAGGAATGTTCAATCCTGATGTTAGTATTTTCAATTTAAAACTTTTTGCAACAGACAATAATAATTGTTATTATGAAAAAGACATAAAGGTTACAATTTTAGATACTCCTAAAATAAACTTAAACTTACCGAAAGATATTTGCGTCAATAAATTGCCTTATATTTTACCAATTGTATCCTCAAATAGTAGGTGGAATGTGTCAGATAATACAGGTATTATAGAAAATGGAGCGTTAATTTCAAAAAACCAAAATGGTTCAGATGTGAGATTACAAATTGAAGAAACAAATAATTATTGCGGTTCTATAAAACAATTTCAAATGCAGGTTTTAGACACTCAGTTGATTACTTTTGAACTTGCAAAAGAAAGTTTTTTCTGCCAATCGTCCGAGCCTATGCAGCTTGTTGCCGAGCCGCAAAATGGCGTTTGGTCAGGTATTGGTGTGGTTGGAAATATATTTGTTTTCCCTCAAAATAGTGTTTCTAACTACAAATTGAACTATAGTTTCAAAAATAATAATGGTTGCATTTCCGAAGATAATATCATTCTAAATATTGATATTCCTAGCCAAACAAAACTCTATTCTAATAAAGATAGTTTATGTTTTGGAGATATTTTAACCCTATGGGCCGAGTTTCCCTTACAAAGGGGTTATTGGTTTACAGAAGGAGTGGGTCGATTTGATGAACCACAAAAATACGCAACTAATTATTTCCCATCTAAAGGAGATGTGAAAACAGGTTGGGTTAAATTTATTTACACCATTCAAACAGGAAATAGTTGTGGAAACATTCCATTTGAGAAAAATGTGTTTGTAAAAGATGGCCCAAAAGGAGATATTTTGCCAAATTCAAACAATTTGAAATGTGAAGGTATGCCATTGATTTTTGAATCTAACTTTGGGGATATAGATAATCAAACTTGGTTTGTAAATGACGATTTTGTAAAGTCATTTGATTACAATTTTCCACTTTCTATAAAACTGAAAGCTGGGCTTTATAATATTAAAACAAAAGTGAAAGATGGCAATTGCGAAGCGATAGCTTTAGGTTCACAAATAGAAATATTGCCTTTGCCTAGTGTCAATTTTTTTGCGAATCCTTCTGCAAAAATTAGTAAAGAAATGTCTCGACTGTACTTAAAAGACAAATCGTATTCTAAAAATGGGGTAAAAATTAAATGGTATCAAAACGATTCGTTTTTAACTGATGCAGATGAATTTAGTTTTATGGCGAAAACAAGTCAGCCATTTGTTGAAATAAAATTAGTTGCAGAAACTATAAAAGGTGGATGTAAAGATTCTTTATCAAAAATATTTGAGATTGTTCCAATCTATCAATTATTTATTCCAGATGGTTTTTCACCTGATAGCAAAGGCCCAGAAGAAAACAATTGCTTTAAACCATTAGGCTCCAAAATGAAAAAATATGAAGTTGAAATATTTAATCGTTTTGGTGAAAAGGTTTTTATCTCCTCTGATCAAAATAGCTGCTGGGATGGTTCATTTAAAGGAGAGAATTGCCAACAAGGAGTATATTTTTATAAAATAATAACAACTGATATCGAAGGGAATAATCGCGATTATTCTGGTACAGTTACCTTAGTAAGATGATAAAAAGAGTAGGAATATTGATTTTAGTTAATTTAATAAATTCAGTATTGTTGTCACAGAAAATAAATCTTAAAATTCCTAGCGTTAATCTTTGCAGTCAAGACACATTTAAGATTCTTAACCAATCTGAAATGGCTTATTCACATTATTGGACTTTTTGTAATAAATCCTCAATTTTGAACCTACCCGTAGCTAAACAATTGTCACATTTCAATAATCAATTGGATGATTGTGCAATGGCAGAGCCAGTTTTTGATGGTATGGATTATTATGTTTTTATAACTAATTATGCGAACAGTAAGATAGTAAAAGCAAAATATGGAAACAGCTTAAATAATACACCAACAATAACAAATTTGGGGAATATTGGAGGAAAACTTCCAATTCAACTTGAAGGAATTGAAATAAAAAAAGAAGGCAATAATTGGGTGGGGTTCGTTACAGGGTCTAATAAAATAGTGAGAATTGAATTTGGTGCTAATCTTGACAATAATTCACTCAATGCAGTAGATTTAGGTAACTTAGGCTTATTAAGTTGGCCACATGAATTACATATTTTTTATCACGATACCACTTGGGTTGGCTTTGTTGCTAATAGAAATAATAACTCTATTTCTCGTTTAAATTTTGGAAATTCCTTGTTTAATACACCAACTGCAACCAACTTTACTGGTATTGGATTAACGGGAGGCGGTTCTGGAATTGAAGTGAAAATGGATAAGAAAAACGACTTTTATGCTTTTGTAACTGATGTTACGGGAAAGCGGATTGTGCGACTTGCTTTTGGGAAAAATATTGCAAGTAATAATAGTCCAACTGTTACTCAATTTAATAATTTGGCTAATGCACAAGTTATTGCGAGGGGAATAATCATTCTAAAAGGGTGTGGTGGGGAGCAAATTGGTTATGTAAGCGATGAGCAAAATAGAATTATAAAAATAGAATTTCCCAATGACTTGGGCGGGAATATTGTTGCTACTAACTTAGGAAGTTTTAATAATTTGGTTGGAAAATCTAATGATATTTCAGATATTATAATTGAAAACGATGTGATGTATTTTTATAGTTGTGACCCCCTAAATAATACCCTTACCCGTTTTGCAATTAATGTTTGTGGAGGCGTTCCGCAATTTAAATCGCAAATTACCAAGGAACCCCTTGGTATAGTATATAAAGATACTGGCACATATATTATAAATTATATTATGAATCCTGGCGAAGCCAATCAAAAGGACACTTGTTTCAATATCCATATTAGTCAAAATTGCTGCAAGTCTTCTATTGAAAACAAAAATTTGCTTTGCTCTCAAACTTTCGATTCAATAAAAGCAAGTTATACTCCAATTAATGCACAAATAAAGTGGATGCATAAAAATTTGAATATCAGCAGCCTGCCAAATATATTGCCTTTAGACACTGGGTCCTATAAATTTATTGTCAGTTCTGTACAATTTGGTTGCCGCGATACAAATGAAGTTATTATAAAAAAAGACACACAAAAAATATATATTAATAAAAATATAACACTCTGCAATAAAGACACTGCTCAGCTTAATATTTTTAATGTAAATAATTGCACATGGAGTCCCAATGCTTTTATAACAAACATAAATGATCTGTCGCCTAAAGTTTTCCCTCCCCAAAAAATTGTGTACTATGTGAAAAGTATGACCCTTGCTGGTTGTATATTTAATGATTCTTTAACAATAGACAAAGGAAATTTTAAGTTAAAAATAAATAACGATACAAGCATTTGCTTTGGTGATTCCATTCTCATTAAACCTCTCTTTTTTTATAAAACCTATTTATGGAATACGGGTGACACTAGTGCATTTATAGTTGGCAAAGTTAATAATACATATTCTTTGATTACACATGATTCGATGGGCTGCATAGATAGAGACACCATGTTTCTAAATGCAATTGTATTGCCGAATCTAAATCTTGGAAATGATACTACGGTTTGTGCCAATTTATTGCCAATATTATCTGCGAACAAAGGCTTTCAAACCTATTTATGGAACAATAGCGACACCACCAGAACATTGCAAGTAAAAGGTAAAGGCAGCTATTCCGTTAAAGCTTCAATCGGCAAATGTTTATCAATGGACAGTATCGAAATTAATGCATTTAGTCTGCCTAAACTGTGGATTGGAAATGATACAAACATCTGCGAAAATACATCAATAAACATTGGCGCAAATCAATTATTCTCTTCGTATTTATGGGCACATGGAGAAAAAATAAGAATAATAACTATTGCCAATCGCGGTATTTATATATTGAAAGTAACAGATAGCAATAATTGCCAAATTGCCGATACCTTATTTTTAAGTACAACACCTAATCCAAGATTACAATTAAGTACCGATTTTTTTCCATGTGCAAAATCGTTCACCATAAAATCAAGTGTAAATACCTCTGTTTTATATCTTTGGAACAACGGTTTGCAAACACCAAACTTAACTATTCAAAACTTCAATTCTATTCAAAGTGTAGTTTATAATCTGAAGGTAAGCAACAAATGCGGTTCTGATTTTGATTCATTAATTTTTACGCCCTGCCTAAAACCCGAATTTTATATACCCAACGCATTTAGTCCTCAGGATGATGCTATAAATGATGTATTCAAAATATCGGGACTAAATATTAAAGAAATAAAAATGCAAATATTCAATCGATGGGGTGAAAAAATATTTGAAGCAATAGGACAAGAACCAGTGTGGGATGGAAAATACAATAATCAACCTTGTATGGAGGGTGTTTATCTTTTTGTTCTCACTATAAAAGGAAACAACGGAATTACACAATTCAAAAATGGAACATTTACGATTTTACGCTAGAAATTTTAAATGTTTTATGTGTTTGATTCTTTTTTTGCTTTATTTTTTTTGATACACAAAAAATAATATCTTTGCCAATATGGATTTAAGAGAGTTGGGCGCAAGAAATACACTGGTAAATAACAGGCACCCTTGGGAGTTGGCGCGATTGGAGGTAACTACGGATATATTGAAAAATAACGATTTGTTAGCGTCTAAGACTTTTTTAGATTTAGGTTGTGGCGATAGTTTTTTCATTAATACACTATACAATCAAAACCAATTAAATGCGACTTGCTTTGGTGTTGATATTAATTTTGAAGACCCTATGATTTTAGAATTCAACAAAGAGAATCCTAAAATTCAGTTTTTTAAAACCTTAGATAACTTGGCTGATAATTTTAAAGGAACAATTGATGTTGTTTTTTTAATGGATGTTATTGAACACATTGAAGATGATATTGCCTTTTTAAAAATGGTTGCTCAATATTCATTTATTACTCCACAAACAACTTTCGTAATTACTGTGCCTGCTTTTCGATCATTGTTTGCCTCACACGATGTTTTTTTAGGCCATTATCGAAGATATGATAACCAATTGTTGGAAAATAATATTTCAAAATCTGGGTATAAAACCTTTGAAGTAGGCTATTTTTTTTCTTTATTGTTATTGCCTCGTTGGATACAAATGCTAAAAGAAAAACTTGTTAAACCAAAAGAAACTACAGGACTTGTAGAGTGGCAGGGGAGTGGCTTCAAAACAAAAACAATAGCTAATATTCTCTATTTAGATTATAAATTCTCTAAAATAGCAAGAAAAATAGGCATAAAACTGCCAGGATTATCAAATTACGCGCTATGTCGTCCATTGGAATTGTAATACCGTGCTTTAATGAAGAAAATCGCCTAGATAAAGACTATTTGCTGGGCTTTTTGTCTAAAAATGAACTAATAGACATCCTTTTGGTGAATGATGGCAGTAGAGACAAAACCATAGATTTATTGAATGATATTTCATCAAGAATGCCAAATCGTATAAAAGTTTTGGATTTAAAAATTAATGGTGGAAAAGCAGAAGCGGTTCGTTTGGGTATTTTAGAATTATCGAAGACTAATTTATATGATTGGTTAGGCTATTTTGATGCTGATTTCTCAACAGAACTTGAAGAAATTGAACATTATTTTAAATTTATACCAGTTAACCGATATTATGATTTGATTGTTGGTTCTCGCATCAATAGGTTAGGGAGTATTATAAAAAGAAATGAATTTCGACATTATGTGAGCCGTATTATTGGCACATTGACCTCTCGCATGCTTGAAATGCCAGTTTACGATACCCAATGCGGAGCTAAATTAATTAATAAAAGTGTTGTTAATGCATTGTTTACAGAGCCATTTATAGGTTCATGGATGTTTGATGTAGAACTTTTTGCAAGATTGATTTTATTAAAAGGCCATCAAACTGCAAGCAATAATATTATAGAAGTGCCTTTACTTAAATGGATAGAAAAAGGCGAGTCGAAAGTTTCGTTTGCTTTTATTTTTAAGTTGCCATTAGAGCTTTGGCGTATTAGGCAGCATTATTTTAACAAAAAAAAATCCAACTCATAGAGTTGGATTTTTTCGTAAATCTATTTTTTATTAAGCGCCAAGTGCTATTCTT
>JBDNIM010000263.1:0-4894 GCA_041688295.1 Bacteroidia bacterium | reverse complement strand
TAATGAAATTGAGAGATCCTTATACCATTTCTAAACAAAGAAACATTAATTTAAAACAAGTTTTTAACGGATAAAATTATGGCAAAAATTAAAATTACCAAAGTACGCAGTACCATTGGACAATCTGAAAGGGTTGTAAGATCTATGGAAGCTCTTGGATTGAAAAAAATTAATAGCACAAATGAATTAGAGGCTACACCTCAAATTCAAGGAATTTTAAGAAAAGTTAACCATTTAATAAAAATAGAAAACATTTAAGATGGATTTAAGTATTTTAAAACCTGCAGAAGGTTCAGTAAAAAAAGAAAAGAGAATTGGTCGTGGTCAAGGTTCTGGAAGAGGTGGTACATCTACAAGAGGGCACAAAGGTGCAGCTAGTAGAAGTGGTTACAGCCGAAAAAAGGGTTTTGAAGGTGGTCAAATGCCATTGCAAAGGCGAATTCCTAAAGGTGGATTTAAAAACATCAATAGAATTGAATATGCGTCTATTAATTTAGATATTATTCAAGCGTTGGCTGAAAAACTAAATTTAAAAGTTATTGATAGAGCAACTTTAGTAGAAAACAATTTGGTTTCTAAAAATGAGCTTTATAAAATTTTAAATAGAGGCGAAATTATTTCTAGTATTGAAGTTCAAGCGCATGGTTTCTCAGAAACTGCTAAAGCATCAATTGAGGCAAAAGGCGGTTCGGCAGTCATCATTAAAAGATAATCAAGAATGAAGAAGTTTATTCAAAAAATAAAGGAAATATGGAGTATTGATGATTTGCGAAGTAAAATCATCAATACTTTATTGTTTTTGTTAGTTTACAGGATTGGTACTTTTGTTATCTTACCGGGTATCGATGGTACTGAAATGATGAAAGGACTTCAAAGTCAAACAGATGGTGTTTTAGGTTTAGTAAATGTTTTTGCGGGAGGTGCTTTTGGCAGAGGTGCCATTTTTGCATTAGGAATTATGCCCTATATCTCTGCATCCATTGTTATACAGTTGCTTACAATTGCTGTCCCAACTTTTCAACGAATGCAGAAAGAAGGAGAGGACGGAAGAAGAAAAATCAATCAGTACACTAGGTTTTTAACAATTGCTATTACTGCTGTTCAAGCTTATGCTTATTTATTTAATATAACTTCTAATCCTGATAATTCAAACGCGTTGCTATTTATTAGTAATGGTGGTTTAATGTCTCAATCAACTTTTATGTTGGTGAATGTAATTTTACTAATTGCGGGAACTATGTTTACAATGTGGCTAGGTGAAAAAATTACAGATAAAGGTTTAGGTAATGGTATTTCATTAATCATTATGGTCGGTATCATTGATAGATTGCCCGAAGCATTAGGTTTTGAATTTGATGCAAAAGCCAATAAAGGAGGACTGCCAATATTTGTAATAGAATTGGTGTTTTGGTTACTTGTAATTATTGCTACTATATTATTAATTCAAGGTACAAGAAAGGTAGCCGTTAGTTACGCTAAAAGGATTGAAGGCAACAATGTTCAAGGAGGTTCGAGAAATTACATTCCTTTAAAAGTAAATGCTGCGGGTGTTATGCCAATCATTTTTGCACAAGCTTTAATGTTTATTCCACCAACAATTGCGAGAAACTTAAAAGAACCAAGCGAATTTTTAAATAGTTTAGGTAGAATGGATTCATTTTGGTATAATTTCTTGTTTGCAGTATTAATTATTGTTTTTACATATTTTTATACGGCAATTACAATTAACCCGAATCAGATGGCTGATGACATGAAAAAGAGTGGCGGTTTTATTCCGGGTGTTAAACCAGGAACAGCCACAGCTAATTTCTTAGATGAAATTATGTCTAGAATTACATTGCCAGGTGCATTGTTTCTAGCCTTTATTGCCATCCTTCCAGGAATTTCAATGTTGTTTGGTGTATCTCAAAGTTTTGCCCAATTTTTCGGAGGTACTTCTTTATTGATTATGGTAGGTGTTGTTTTAGATACATTGCAACAAATAGAAAGTCATTTATTGATGAGAAAGTATGACGGTTTAATGACTTCAGGCAGAATCAGTGGTCGTTCAGGTTTAAATTCACAATCATTTTGATAAATAAATAAAAAAGATTACTTTTGCACCCCCTATAATTAAATGGCTAAACAAGATTCTATAAAACAAGACGGAACAATTCAAGAAGCTTTATCTAATGCGATGTTTCGAGTAAAATTAGAGAATGGCCATGAAATCATAGCAACAATTTCAGGTAAAATGAGGATGAAATACATTAGAGTATTACCTGGCGATAGAGTACAAGTAGAAATGAGTCCTTATGACTTATCAAGAGGAAGAATTTCGTATAGATATAAATAAATAAAATCATGAAAGTAAGAACTTCAGTAAAAAAACGCAGTGCAGATTGCAAATTAGTAAAAAGAAAAGGAAAACTTTTCATTGTAAACAAAAAGACCCCAAAGTTTAAACAAAGACAAGGATAAAAAATGGCAAGAATAGCAGGTATAGATTTACCCAAAAATAAAAGAGGTGTAATAGGTTTAACCTATATTTATGGTATTGGTTCTAGTAGAGCAGAAAAACTACTTAAAGAGGCTGATATTGATGAAAACAAGAAAGTTTCTGAGTGGAATGATGATGAATTAACTACCCTTAGAAATATTATTGCTAATAGTTTTAAAACTGAAGGCGAGCTTAGGTCTGAGGTTCAATTAAACATTAAGCGATTAATGGATATTGGATGTTACAGAGGTACTAGACATAGAAAAGGTCTTCCAGTTAGAGGTCAAAGTACTAAAAATAACTCTAGAACTAGAAAAGGTAAGCGTAAAACGGTAGCAAATAAGAAAAAAGTAACTAAATAGTAATGAGTACTGCAAAAAATAAAAAGAAAGTTAAAGTTGATCCAATGGGTCAGGTGCATATAAAAGCATCTTTTAACAATATCATTGTTTCCGTTACGAATGTTAACGGAGATGTAATCTCATGGTCTTCTGCTGGTAAGATGGGTTTCAGAGGCTCTAAAAAGAACACCCCTTATGCAGCTCAGTTGGCTAGTCAGGATTGTGCAAAAGTTGCTTTTGATGCTGGATTAAGAAAAGTTGATGTTTTTGTTAAAGGTCCGGGTTCTGGTAGAGATTCTGCTATTAGAAATTTAGCTACTGTTGGCTTAGAAGTATTATCTATCAACGATTGTACACCTTTGCCTCACAATGGTTGCAGACCACCTAAACGCAGAAGAATATAATTTTATTTTTAATTTAAACAATAATAAAGAAAAAAAATGGCAAGATATACAGGACCCAAATCAAAGATTGCAAGAAGGTTTAAAGAAGCTATCTTTGGACCAGATAAAGCATTGGACAAAAAACCTTATGGTCCAGGGATGCATGGCAACTCAAGAAAAAGAAAAAAACAATCTGAATATGCTATTCAGTTGGGTGAAAAACAAAAAGCAAAATATACTTATGGTGTTCTTGAAAGACAGTTTGCTAAAACTTTCAAACTAGCTGCTGCAAAAAGAGGTGTTACAGGTGAAAACTTGTTAAGATACTTAGAGTCTAGATTAGATAATAGTGATTACAGATTAGGCATTGCTACTACAAGAAGTGCTGCAAGACAATTGGTTTCTCACAAACACATTTTAGTTAACGGAGAAGTTGTGAATATTCCTTCCTACCTTTTAAAATCAGGTGATACAATTTCGGTGAGAGAGAAATCTAAATCTTTAGAATCTATTAATGATTCTTTAAATTCAGGAAGAAAAAAATTCAGTTGGTTAGAGTGGAATGAAAAAGAAATGAAAGGTATATTTTTAAATATGCCAGACAGAGCTGAAATTCCAGAGAATATTAAGGAACAATTAATTGTTGAGTTATATTCTAAATAACAACTAAACCATAACCATATAAAAATTAATAAAAAAAAATGGCAATACTAGCATTCCAAAAACCCGAAAGAGTTATAATGCATAAAGATACAGATTTTTATGGTCTGTTTGAATTTAGTCCTTTAGAAAAAGGATATGGAGTTACCATAGGAAATTCTTTAAGAAGAATCTTATTGTCTTCTCTAGAAGGATATGCAATTACATCTGTAAAAATACATGGTGTTGATCATGAGTTCTCTACTATTAAAGGTGTTGCTGAAGATGTAACTGAAATAGTTTTAAACTTAAAACAAGTTCGTTTTAAAAAGACAGCAACAACAGAAGGATTAGAAAAAGTTTATATTAGCATAAAAGGTAAGGAACACTTTGAGGCTGGGGATATTTCAAAATATACAAACAGTTTTGAAGTTTTGAATCCAGAACTTGTTATTTGCAATATGGAATCTTTTGTTAATATGGATATTGAATTAACTATTGACAAAGGTAGAGGTTATGTTCAAGCTGAAGAAAATAAAACCAAAGACAATCAAGTTGGTAATATCGCAATTGACTCTATTTTTACACCTATAAAAAATGTAAAGTTTTCAGTTGAAGATTTTAGAGTTGAACAAAAAACCGACTATGAAAAGTTAATTATTGAAATAGAAACTGATGGATCTATTCATCCTGAAAATGCCCTGAAAGATGCTGCAAATATTCTTATTCAACATTTTGTTTTGTTTAGCGATGAAAGCATTTTATTGGATAGTCAAGTAAAAAAACCTGCTCAAGAGGTTGACGAAAATTTCTTGCAAATGAGAAAAATTCTTAAAACTAATTTAGCAGATTTGGATTTATCTGTTAGAGCATACAATTGCTTGAAAGCAGCTGAAATTAGAACACTTGGAGAACTTGTTAGTTTTGATATAGATGATTTATTGAAATTTAGAAATTTTGGTAAAAAGTCTTTGTCTGAGCTTGAAGAATTTGTAAGAGACAAAGGTTTGAATTTTGGAATGGATATTTCTAAATACAACTTAACAGAAGAT
>JBDNIM010000262.1:0-2067 GCA_041688295.1 Bacteroidia bacterium | reverse complement strand
CTGAATATAACTCAATAACTGAGATTTAATCAAGGCAACTTCTAAATCAATTTTTTTGAAAGGAATGGTCGTTTCTTTATTAGAAATTTTCAGCAACTCTCTTTGTTTATACAGTTCGTTCAAGTTATTTATGGCCTCTCCTATTTGAGGATTGTCTACACCAATCAAAATTGGAATAATGTTTTCATTGCTTTGGTTTGTTTGAATAAATTTTTGAATTTTATCTGCGCTATTAGATATTTTATCTACTTCGTATTTTGTTTTTTCCAGTTCAAGAATACTGTTAGTCAAAATCGTATATTCCGCCATAGGATTTAAAGAACCTGTCTTTTTAACAAAACCTTCGATACTTTGCTCGTATTGTTCAAGTTTATTAGATGTTTCTTTTATTTGTTCATCAATATAGGCAAGCGTTTGCTCTTGAGACTTTTGCTTTTTAACGGTTGATTGTTTCAAATAAGCCAAGTTATAGGCATCCACAATATCTATGGCTTTCAACCTGTTAAAATCAGTAAATGATATTGAAATCGTTTGCGCGTCTTGGCTAGCTACACCCACAACTAGGCTGCTTAATAAATAATTGTTTAGTGTTGCGTTGTTGTTAATTTTTACAATGTATTCCCTCTGTTCTAAACTAAAAATATTAAAATTTGTAAGTTTTAAAGCAAAACTTAATCCATTTATTTCAATAGTTTCTCCAATTTTATAATTGTTTCCTTTACTTGTTTTATCTGTTGAAATTGAAAACTGAAATTCATTGATAAAATTGATATAAAACTGTTGTTCGATGGTTTCTAAAGAATCTTTGTTAAAAAAAACCAATTCAAATGGGCTGGTTTTATATATATCAGTAGTTAAAATTTCTCCAATAGCGAAATATGTAACTTTTAGGTCTAAAATCTTTAAAACTTCTGAGGCCACTAAGGGTGATTTCAACAATTCAACTTCTCCTAAAAGATTATCATTTTGGTTGACATTTAGGCTAGAAATTCCTAAATCCGAAGCTTCTTTTTGTGTTTCTAATTTTATTAATGAATTTGCGACATATAATGGTTTAGTATATTTAATATAAAAAAATGCAGCTACCAAAGACAAAACCAATAAAATTGGTAACCAATACCAAACTTTTTTGAAAATAATTACAAGTTTTTCAAAATTAAACCCTGCTTCTGCCTGGTTTTGGTTATCTTGTGGATTTAAATCAAAACTGCTCATTACCTATTAAAAGTGTTAATTAAAACGATGAATGTAAGTGCTACTTGGGCCAAATTTAATATAAAAAAGTTGTCGGTTATGCTTTCTGCGAGGGGTTTACGCACGGGTTCGATATAAATAATGTCATCAGGTTTAATATTAATATTCGTTTCAACAAGTGAACTTATAGTTTTTAAATTCACAACCTTAACCTCAGGATTGCTCAAATCTCCTCTAACTATTCGAATATTATATCCCTTGGATGCATTATCAAGTCCTCCAACAGCAGCAATTACCTCTAAAATATTCATGTTTGGTCGATATGGAACCAATTGACTACCTAAATTTTTTAATACTATTACTTTTCTATTAACCACTTTAGAAATGACATAAACATCATTGTATAATTTTTCATATTTAATTGATAGAAGACTGTCTAATTGAGATGTTTTTAATCCAAAAACATTAATCTTACCAATCACAGGAAAATGACAAAACCCACTTTCCAAAACATCATAACCACTTTCCACTAAACTACCTCCTGCAACATTAGCAGCAGGGGCTTTAACTAAATTTCCACCTGGATCAATAATACTTTCTCCAAAATTTGTATAAATTTTAAATTGAATCTTATCGCCTATAGCAATTGGATGCTCTACGATTGCTTTTTCATACACATCTTTCCAATTCATGTCTTTATTGTCTTTTGTTTTTAAAACAATGTTCGATTTGTAAATCTTACATGAGCTAAATACGCTCACTATTAACCATAAATAAATTAAATGTTTCATTATTTTTTTATCAAATTCATTAAGTAAGTACCATATCCACTTTTTTCCAAAGGAGTTGCTATTGCTTTTAGTTGTTCGTCCG
>JBDNIM010000261.1:0-2499 GCA_041688295.1 Bacteroidia bacterium | reverse complement strand
TTATATACCTATTGATGTTTCAGCCAATAATGGAATTGGCACAGTAGGTAATATTCAAATACTAGTGCCTAATAATTTTTATGGAACAATAAGTATTTTTGCTTCTGAAAAACATTACAAATATTGGTTAATTGCTTTTAATTATCTTGACGGCTATTTATATTCCTATGAAATTAAGGCGAATGGCATAAACGCTGCCTTTTCGAACAAAATAAAATTAAATATTAATAACAATAGCAATGGTGCAAGCTTGTATCATTATTTTAAAGTTTCTCCGGATGGAAGTAAAATAGCCGGATTAATACAAAATAACAACATCACTTCTAATATAAATAATGTGGGAACCAATCGAGTTTTCCTACAAATCTTAGATTTTAATAAAAAGGATGGCGCATTTTCTAACAATACAAAATGCGATTACAACGATAGTTTTAATTTTCGTGATTTAGAATTTACTTCAAGTTCCAAATCATTGATTCTAAGTAGCATAAATCTTTATAAATCTAATGAAGGTACTGTTTTAAAATTGGACTTAAATTTAAACAAATCAAATCTATTATATACTGATTTTACAAAAATAATTGACAATCATAATATTTGGAGACCTCTGCTTGACATTCCCAACAACAGAGTTTTATATTTTAATTCTAATACAAATTACAGAAACTCTATTAATGCACTTTTTTTTAATGACAAAGACAGCTTATTAAAACAAGACACTTTAATAAAAGAGTCGCCAATTTCTTTATGGGGGACCCCTTTTTTCGATTTCAACATGTTCTATTTACTTTATAGAGGTTCACTTCCAAGAATCCCCGTTTATGAAATGAACAAAATCATAGAATACGATACAATTTGTCAAAATGCAGAAACCACGTTTGAGCTAAAGTATAATTTTTCAGACAGTGTAACATGGGATTTTGGTGATGGCAATTCATTTAAGTTCACAGGAAATATTGCCAAACACAAATACAACCAAAGCGGCTGGTTTAAAGTGGTTTCAGCTGCTCAAAGCGGGAAATTTTCGGACACAACTTTTAAATATGTTTTTGTCCATCCTACATTGACTAAAATTTTGCCAAATGACACCCTTTTATGTTCACAAACAAAACTCAGCCTTGATTTAGACACTTCAATTTACAATATTTTTGAATGGAACAATAGGATAGAAAACTCAAAATATAATATCGCGAGTGAAGGCAACTACAAATTAAAAGCCAGCAATCACTTTTGTTCTTTGACAGATTCAATCAAGGTGTTTTTTATTGATTGTGGTATAGAAATCGCTGAATTTTGTTTGCCATTGGCAACTACTTTTAAAACTAAAACCAATAATACAGATTCTGTTTTAATTCAATCTTCTGAGTTCCAATATTTAGCACCACAATCTTTAAATTACAGTTTTGAATTTAAAGCCAAAGGCAATATAGAAATTAAAGTTGTGTTTTATAAAAATGGATTGAAAATAGAAAAAGACACTTCTATTACTATAACAAAAATGCCATTAAGTTTTTTAAATAATGATACTGTATTATGCACTAACAGATGGTTTTATGTTGATTTAGGCAAAAATGAATTTAATTCAGTTGTATGGAATGATGGAAGAAACACTTTAATTAGAAAAATTGAAAACGAAGGACAATATGTTGCCACCGCAAAACAAAACAATTGCGTTGTAACCGATTCTTTCAATGTATCATTAAAAGATTGTGAATGCATTTTATTTTTCCCTGAGGCTTTTTCGCCTAATAATAATGGACTTAATGAATACTTTCAGCCTGTAACAAAATGTGATTTGTTTAAATATGAACTATTGATTTTTAACAAATGGGGAGAAATCATTTTTACAAGTAAAGAACCCTTAAACGCTTGGGATGGAAAAGATAGCAAAGAAATTGATGTTATGCAAGATGTCTATTTCTTTTATTCCAAATTTCAATCCGAGTACAACAGAGTTATCCAAGTTAAAAAAGGAAGCTTTTATTTATTGCGATAATTTAATTTGAACCCATCACACAATTAAAACAAGCAAACTATTTAAACAATTACAAAATGAAAAAATTAACCCTAGCAATAGTATGTGTGTTTTTTATTACTAAAAGCTACTGTCAAACCAACACCGTTTCCATGAACTACAAATTAAACAAAGTTCTAAACTTCAATAAAGCTAAAATCAATAGCTCTCAAGTTGGGGACAATGCCAAATTTTTTGTTAACGAAAATGTTTTGGCTGTTCTTTTTCAAAACAAAAAAGGCCTTGAAATAAGTTTCTTTAATTTAGACAATTATGAAGAAATTAAAATGAATTTTGATAAAAAAAAGATTAAAAAAATCAAAGTTGAGAATGTTGTAAACTTCATTTTCAATAAAAGTGTTATTGTAATTAATGAAATAGAGGGCAAAACACATATTTTATCTTTCAATGATGAAAACAGGTATCAAATGATAAAAAAAAATAGAATTGATCATTCTTTGCTTGTGGACAACAGCTTGTTTTTA
>JBDNIM010000260.1:0-2499 GCA_041688295.1 Bacteroidia bacterium | reverse complement strand
GTGAAAGGTGTGGGGCCAAAAACGGCTCAACGAATAATATTAGAACCGCAAGACAAGCTTGGAAAACTAAGTAGCTCGGGCGAGTTGGGCGAAAGCTTTTCTGTTGGAAACAAAACATTTGAAGAAGCAATGCTTGCTTTGCATGCGCTTGGTTTTCAAAAGAATGTGGCAGAAAAGGTGTTGCTAAAACTTACCAATAACAATAAAATATCAATGTCTTTGGAAGATTTGATAAAACAAAGTTTAAGACTTTTGTAAGTTATAAGTTGAAAGTTAATACACCAATAACCAATCCAACATTAATAATTAATCTCCCGATTGCTATCGGGACCAATTAACCAATCCACCACTAAACTACTCCGCATTTTTGGCGAAAGTTTCGAGGTTTATTTCGGGTTTGCCTAGTTCTTCCCATGCCAGGTCGCCAACAAATATTTCGTTGTAATTATTCAAAGCTTCGGCCATGCCCACATCGTAGGCAATCTTTTTGTCGAACAATGCCAAAAATTTTGCCCAACCCATGCCAATGGTTTTTATCCGTAATTTTGCTTTTGTGTAATGAAGTTTAAAAAGCTCGGCTGCTTCTTGTATTGTGTAGCAATTAGGCCCTTGAATGTCGTATTCTCGGTCTTCGTTGCCTAGTTTTTTTAAGCTGTTTACCACCATTTTAGCATAGTCTATAACGCTAATATAGAACATAGGAAAGCGCGATTCGCCAATTAAAGTGAGATGAATGCCTTTTTTATAGCCGTGGCTAAAATTCTCCATAAAATTGCTCGGATAAAAAATTGTGAACGGAATGCCAGAGTCTCTCACATAGTTAAGAGCTTCTTTTTTCACTTCAAAAACCCACCAATCAAAATCGTTTTCTTTTTGATAGTTTTGCACAAGTGAAGACAGATATATAATTCTTTTTATTCCGCATTCTTGGCTTGCGTTTATGATTTTTCGCAATCCATCAGTTTCTAAATGAAAGCCCGTTTCTGTTTCATTTGGCGACACGCTGAGGTTGCAATAGACTGCATCTTTGCCCTGCAAAAACTTTTTTATATCGTGGTGATAAGCTAAATTGCCTTTCACTATTTCAACGCCTTCCGGGAAAATTTGGTTGGCTATGTCAATGTCTCTAACCAACACCGAAATGTTGTAGCCCCCATCCACCAATGCTTTTGTTACGGGAGCACCCAGATAGCCCGTGGCGCCAAAAACTGCAATGTTTTTTATCATATTTTGTTAAAAGAAAAAGGGTGTAAATATAATCATTTCATGCTTATATTTTATTTTTAATGATTGAAAAGAAACCTAAGTTTGCAAAGTGTATTTTTAATCCAAAAACATGTGTTATTCTATTAATGTAAAAGTAAAAAAAGAAGAAATTGTCGAAAAATTTCCGTTTGCAAATGCTAAAGATTTTTTATTTAAAGAAGAAAATACAATTTCAGGATTCGGTTTGCCCGAATTATCCATACTTATTAGAAAAAAAGAGAACGATTCTTATGGCTTTGAAACCTACAATTGGGGGTTGTTGCCAGAGTGGGTGAAAGAAGAAAACGCCCCCAAACATGCCATAAAAACCCTGAACGCAAGGCTCGAGAACATTACAGAAACCCCTTCTTTTGCCAGATATATTGACACCCAAAGAGCCATTTTGCCCATTGCAGGCTTTTATGAATGGCAACACATTGGGAAAGAAAAAATTCAATACCATATTCAAGATTTAGAAGGAATAATGGGATTGGCAGTGGTTTATAATCTGTTTGAAAAAAAAGGCAAAATGCTAAAAACATTTTCTATAATTACCCTAAAAGCCAACGCCCTGATGTCTGAAATACACAACACCAAAAAAAGAATGCCTTTAATTATACCCAACGGCTTCGAAAAAGCATGGTTAGGCGAAAAATCTTTCATCGAAACCATGAAAAATTTACCGACAGTTGGAGAAAACTTTCTTTTTGCAGAAAAAACAGAGCCCAATAAATTAAATAACCAAATAAAATTATTTTAGTAATAGTCTGATAATCAGTTGTTTTTTGTTTTTAGTCTTTTTCTTTTAAAAAAAACACCAACACCATTGCAGCATTTTGCATCTTTCATTTGTCCAATGAAATAACCCGTTCATCGGAAACCAATGGTGTTAATAATTGTATATATTAAATGTGTTTTAAGAAATTTCATGCTAGAGTGGGCAAAATGTTTATTGCTTTCAATTAAAACTGTATTATTTTGCTCGGGTATATTTGCTCACTCTTTCATGAATAAAAACTTAACATTAATTGTTGTCGATGATTTTCATCCAATTTTTTTAGAAACCCTAAATAAAGACATCCAAGTAGAATATTTGCCCAACATTGCCAAAGAAGAAATTATTGCCCGTTCGCAGTCTTTTAATATCATGGCTGTGCGGAGCAAAATTAATCTAACTCAAATCGCATTACAACAACTGCCCAACTTAAAATGCATAGCTAGAGGAGGCGCTGGCATGGACAATATTGACGAAGC
>JBDNIM010000259.1:0-1647 GCA_041688295.1 Bacteroidia bacterium | reverse complement strand
TTCCATGATGAAATTTGCTGAAGCAATGGTTTTGAGAGTTAACAATATCCTTATTTGTATATTCTTCTTTCAGCATTAAAAGCTCAAATGGTTTGCCAATGCTCAAGGGGTTAAAAGTAATGCCATTTGGATTGTTTAAAACCTTGAAATGCTTTTGTAAAAGTAAATTAGCGATGTTTTCGGAAAAGCACGAACCTAAAAAAAGTAATGACTCTTTAAAATTGATTTGTTTTTCGGAAATCGGAGGGTCAATATTTAGTTGATATGGAATCAATAGTTAGTTAGCTCTAAAGCCATCTCATCTCTGAATTGATAGTAAGCAGGTCTCAAAGCGGTATTGCCATTGCTGCCATAATTCACCAAATAGATAAGGATTCTGTTATTTTTTGTAGGGAAATAATGGGCATCGCCACTGTAACCTAAATCTCTGCCGCTATGCCCTATTTTGTAATGTCCATTAGGGTTGTTTAAGGCTTGTTTTAAAATTCCAACCCCTAATTCTGAATTATCATCGTCAGTGATAAAAGTATTCATAACATCCAAAGATTGCTGGTTTACCAATGTTTTTTCAATAAATAAAGCTCTAATAAATTTGTGTAAATCCACCACATTGCTATATACACCTCCAAATCCATTGCCGCTGCCAGTATTTAAGTTTGAAACATTGAGGATGGTGCCATTGTTGTATAAATCATAATATCCTTCTGCGGTTTGCTTGGGCAAAGCATCATGGCTATAATAGTAGGTGTTTTTCAGTCCAAGTTTGTCTATCACCAATTCGTGCATGGCATGATGATGGTTTTTACCTGTGATTTTATCAATACAAAGACTTAGCAACAATGTGTTTGTGCTGCTGTATGAGCCTTTTGTTCCATTGGCTTGATAATCTAAAGCAGTTGGTTTGTTGTATACAAACTTAATTAATTCTTCACCTTTCCATTTTTTGTTCGGATTGTTTAAAACTGCTAAATAAAAATCGCCATCGCTGATAATTTCATAAACACCGGTGCTATGTTGCATCAAATCTTGAATAGTAAATTTATCGGCATTTTTTATTTTTTCAACTATTTTTGGATCTAAATATTGGGCAACTTTATCATCCATCTTAAGTTTGCCTTGTTCCCTCAGTTGCATAACGGCTGTTGCAAACATCATTTTTGTGATACTCGCCACTTTAGAAACTGTGCATGGTTTAAAGTCTATATTATTTGCAATGTCCGATTTGCCTACGCCACCCATCCACACACCATTTTCATCTTCTATTAATAAGGAAATGCCGGGCAATCCAAGTTTTTTGTATTTTTCTAAAATGGCTTTAAACTTATTGTTTTTTGGATGTTTAGCACTGCTATCTGCACCGTTAAAAGAGCAAGTTTCCGTTTGTTCTACCGCAGATTTATTGCAACCTAAAATGCTGAACACTAATGTAAGTATTATTAAATGTCTCATTTTGATTGGTTTTTAAAAATATTAATTGGGAAAGAAGCTCCAACATGCAAAACATTGTAAGGCAACAAAGGCACATAGCCGGGAACAAAAGGCGTTTGCAACATGTTTTGATACCTTATAAAAGCCCTAATGCCTGAAGTTGTTATTTTGTAATCGACACCTAAAGACAAGCTGAGCATTACTTGTGGTCGGGCTTTT
>JBDNIM010000258.1:0-4231 GCA_041688295.1 Bacteroidia bacterium | reverse complement strand
CATCGATTGATACAGCCGATATTTTCGATAATTGTGCGTTTATGCGATTGGTCTTTAATATTGCCAAAACAGCATAAGCCGCCATGAATTGTGTGCCATTTATTAATGCCAATCCTTCTTTTGCATTTAGCGAAATGGGCGTAATTCCCAATTTTTTAAGCGCTTCGGAAGCATCAATAATTTCATTGTTTTGCCAAACTTTTCCTTCTCCAATTAAAGGCAAACTCAAATGTGCCAATGGAGCCAAATCGCCCGATGCGCCTAGCGAGCCTTGTTCATACACAACAGGAAGAATATCTGCATTATACAATTTTATAAGCTGCTCTATTGTAGAGATATTTACCCCTGAATAGCCGTAACTTAATGATTGTATTTTTAACAAAAGCATTAGTTTAACAACCGTTTTTGGTGCAAAGCTCCCTGTGCCGCAGGCATGAGAGCGCAACAAGTTGTATTGCAAATCTTGCAGTTGCGCATTGTCAATTCTTGTGTTGCAAAGCGACCCAAAACCCGTGTTTATTCCATAAAATAATTCATCCGTGTTTTTAATTTTATTTTCAACAAATTCAAAAGCTTTAATAACATTAAAACGAGATGTTTCGCTTAGTTTTAATTTTAAATGCTTGTTAATAATCTCTTCAACATTGGCAATTGTTAATTGATGATTAATTTCAAACATTGGTGTTATTTTATGTTTTTAAACAATCTGTTCCATCTCACTTTAAAAAACTTGTTGCCATCTGGAGCGGTTTGGTCTCTTTCATATTGAATGCTAAAGAAAACAAATAGGGGTTTGCCTAAAATATGGTCTTCGGGCACATATCCCCAAAATCTAGAGTCTAACGAATTGTCTCTGTTGTCGCCCATCATCCAATAATAATCCATTTTAAATTGATACTCAGAAATAGCAACGTCATTCAAATAAGGTGTGCTGCCTCTCAACTCAAAGCTTTCGTTTTTTTCATATTTTAAAATGGCTCTGTAATAAAAGTAAAAGTTTTTAGCATCAATTTTAATGGTTTCGCCTCTTTTGGGCAAATAAATTGCACCATAATTGTCTTTGTTCCATGGATAAATTTCCATTTCGTCAGGAAAAGCATTCGTACTTCTTGAGCGCAATTGGTATTTTGGTTTAATGGAGTCTATTTTTGAAATCAAAGCATACTTTTCTGGACCCATGTTTTTTTCATCCATTAATACCAATAGGTTTTCTAAATTAGAAGAAATAGGTTGCGTGTAAATAATCCCTAATTTATTCATGTCGTTGTCAGAAAGTTTTTGCCCTGCTTTAACCTTTATGATGGCATTAAAACTTAGGTTTTCTGGTGTAAAATAGTTGCCAGATTTAGGATTAATATCCTGTCTTACAAAATCCACCTGATAGTCTTGTTTTATTTTTTCTAAATCATCAAGGGTCAATGCCATTAGAATTGTGCGAGCATCTATTGGGTAATAGTCGTAAATGTCATAATTTTCAGTCAATTGCTCATCCGTGGGCGCTAGCGTATTGATTTTAAATTTTATGTAGTAATTGTGCAATTGCCCTTTTGAACGGAAGCCAGGTTCTCCATTAATGTATAAAACACCATCTTTAATTTGTAAAGAGTCGCCAGGCAATCCAACGCATCTTTTCACATAGTTTTGCATCTTGTCTTGCGCTCTAACTGTTGGGTCTAATTGGTCCCAAGGCACATTAAAAACAATAGGGTCGTTGCGTTTAACGGATTGAAAACCAGGCAAGCGCATGTAAGGAAAATGGAAAACATCAGAATATGATTTCACACCAAACAAATCTTGGTGAACCAATGGAAAAGCAAATGGCGTTATGGGAAAACGAGGCCCATAATTCATTTTACTCACAAAAAGAAAATCTCCAACCAACATACTATCCTCCATAGATGAAGTTGGAATTTTATATGGTTCTAGCTGAAAAGTACGGATAAGGTAAGCCACCACCAATGCAAAAAAGATGGCATCTGTCCATTCCCTTTGTTTGGTTTTTTTGTTTAAATTGTGTTGCAATCTAAATTTCTCATCCCTTGCTTTGCCAATAAATTTGCAGTTTTTTTCAAAGCCCATTTTAGGGAAATAGAAGAAAGGAAACATAACGCCTAAAAACTGTTCAACAAACTTGAATTTGCCAAAAGATTCCATTAAGTCTATAACCAACGAAAACCAAATAATAACATTCGCAGCCGGAATAAATGTCCATATCATCCATGTTTTCGGGCGGCCCACAATCTGAATCCAAGGCCAGTTGCATAAAAATGGAACAAAAGCCATCCAAGCATTTTTTGCTTCGGCTTTTTTGAATATTTTATATAACCCAATTCTAGAGGCAATGTAAAGTGGCACATAAAATGCCAGAAAAGTATAAAAGTTAGTAGCGTGCATTATTTTTTATCAGTGGAAATTAAAATCCTATTAAGTCTGTCATTGTGAAAATGCCTTTTTTGCCATCAATCCATTCTGCGGCAACAACAGCTCCAATAGCAAAACCCTCACGGTTATGAGCGGTATGAATAATTTCTATATCATCAATTGCCGATGAATATTTTAATTTATGAGTGCCTGGCACATCGTTTTCTCTTATGGCCGAAATTGCCAATTCACTTATTTTGGTTTGGTTTTCTTTCAAAACCCAAGATTCTTTTCGGGTCAATTGTTTAATAATACAATCTGCCATTGTTGTAGCAGTCCCACTCGGTGCATCAAGTTTTTCTGTATGATGGGTTTCTTCAATTTCTACATCATATTCTGGAAGGCTTTCCATGGCTTGGGCCAAAATTTTACATAAGTGGCTGCATAAATTAACCCCAATACTAAAGTTAGTGGCGGTTAAAATAGCCGTGTTGTTTTCATTTACTAGCTCTTTTATTTCATCAAAATGTTGATACCAACCTGTTGTTCCAACAATGGTTGGTAAATTGCTGTTTAAGCATCTTTTTATGTTTTCGGCTGCGCTTTCTGGATTCGTAAATTCAATGGCTACATCAGCATTAGCTAGCAGCTTCCAATCTTCATCAGTTGTATCTTTGTCTATTTTGCAAATAATGGTATGCCCTCTTTCAATTGCTTTTTCCTCTATCACTTTCCCCATTTTTCCGTAGCCCACAATTGCTATTTTTAAAGATTTTTTCATGATTTATTTAATTAAAGTTTCGGCAAATTTAACTTAAAAATTCATAAAAATATAATATTTAGATAAGGGGTCGTTAATTTGGGTTTTAAAACATGTTTTTTACTTAACCTCTATGGTTATTGCTTTGCTATTGCCCGCATATTCTGGTGTATACATACATTGAACTGTAGCTATGCCACTGTTGAAAACGCCTACTTGTTCTACTTTTAATATATAACTTAACTGATAGCTGCCTTTTTGCATATAATCAATGAAAAAATTGCTTGACGCATCGCGCGTGCTTTGATAATAACCCAATCCGTTTTGCCAATGGTAATGACTCAAAACATCTCTTGGTTCGGTGCCAGAAGCTCTGCCATCTTTTAAATGAACATATTCTAAATTCCTGTCGCAATTAACCGTTAAAACAACCTCTAACAAATCGCCAACTTCCAGTTTTTCATTATTTACAATTTCTATTCTTTCGGTGCCGGTGGCAGTATTTTTAAGTTTGAAAATTCTTTTTGTTACAGACAAGCCAGCTGTTGAAGCCTTGATTTTATCCAAATCTTCAAAATATTGCCAATAAATAGCGCCATAAGCGAAGTCGTCAGTTTTTGCTTCAATTTTAATATCGCCACTTTGCGAATTAATGCTTTCTTTAGTAATTGTTTGTTTGTAATAACCCGTTCCTGCTTCCTTTTGACTTGGTTTTACTTCAGAATTATTTACAAAAACTTTAACTTGTTGTTGGTTTTTTATAAATTTATTGTTGCTTAAAAGTGCATAACAAGCATCGGCTGTGCTTCTTGTGGTTTTCCAGTTTTGTGTTTGTTTTTGGCGCAACAACCATATTTGCATTTCTTTTATTTCTGTTGTTCTGCCCATTGTTTTATAGGCTTCAATAATGGCCGCTTGGGTTTCTATTGTTGCTTCAAACCAATACCAACCACCAATATTTCGATTCCAATACATACCCATTTCTTCATTTCTTGTTGCATTTTGGTCAAATGCGGTAAGTATTAAATCCGGGGTTTTTGAACCTGGGGTAAGGGTTTTTATAGCTATTAAAAGGTGAGACATGTTAATCAATCCTGAGCTCTGCCAATT
>JBDNIM010000257.1:0-2421 GCA_041688295.1 Bacteroidia bacterium | reverse complement strand
TGTTTTGGATATTTTTATTAACATATAAATTGGAGGATTCAATTTTAGAATGCAAATTCAAAAATAATACTATTTTGGGGATTTCCAATTTAATTTTTTTTTGATTCTGTTATTTAGGTTATTTATTGTTATTTCTAATTCTTGTTTCGTTATTAGTGTTCCCTTGGGTATAAATTGGCCTATTAATCCTTTCGTGTTTTCATTTAGTCCTCTTTGCCAAGGCAAATGAGGCTCTGCAAAATAAAACTTCACATTTGTAGTTTTTTGTACTACTTGATGGTCGGCAAATTCTAATCCATTATCAGAAGTTATTGTTTTTATTGGTATTTTTATTTGCTTTATTAAGGAAATAATTGTCTGAGCTACATGTTCTTTTGTATTGTTTTGGAGTAATGCTGTGAGTGTATATTTAGTTTTATGTTTACCAGTGTTAGTGCAAACGATTTTTGGTGTTTCCCATTCATTCTGCATCGGATCTAAATTCCATCTTCTGCCTAATCTACTGTCATACTCCCAATACTCTGCGGTGTAATGTCCTTTGGCTATTTCTTCACCTTTTTCTTGTGTATTAAACCCAAACCTATACGCCCCACTACTAAAACCCCTACTTGCCATTGCACTGCCAAAGGGGGTGCTATAAAAGAAAGATATTTGGCTGTGTTGGTGCATTAATGAAAAGATTTACAATGATAGGATAAAATTACTTTTTTTGCCAAGAAATCAATAAATAATATTGGACTATTGTATGCAAAAGAAAATCCCAAACTGAATCCAAAAACATCTTTTGCCACAAACTGATTGACAGAATCATAGTTGCCGTCTCGTCCAGTATCTCTGTCGGTTCGTAAGGTTGTGCTATTTACACCTTTCATAAAAATCTACATGATAGCATTCCATTATCAAAGCAATTTAATAATTGCTTCTTTTAAATTCACAATATTTTGATTCTCCGTAGCAGAAATAAAAACAACAGGGCTGTGCTCTTTGCTTAGCCAGCTGTTTTCAAACTCTGTGAGGGCGGTGTCGGGATGGTTTTCTTCATATAAATCTATTTTATTAAACACCAAAAGTATCGATTTGTCTTTTGCCCCAATTTCAAATAAGGTTTGATTTACCAATTCCATTTGACTTTCAAATTCAGGACTTGAAATATCTATAACATGAATTAAAATATCGGCTTCTATAACCTCTGCAAGCGTACTTTTAAAACTTTCTATGAGGTTTGTTGGTAGTTTTCTTATAAAACCAACGGTGTCGCTTAGCAATACTGGAATAAAAACACCGGGTTCATCAGGTTTTTCAAAAACCACCTTCCTTACTGTGGAATCTAAGGTTGCAAACAGTTTGTTTTCGGTCAAAACATCGGCTTTGCTCAGCAAATTCATGATTGTGCTTTTGCCAACATTTGTGTACCCAACAAGTGCCACGCGTTTTTTGTCGTGTCTGTTTTGGCGTTGCACCTTGTTTTGACGGTCAATTAGTTCTAATCTTGCTTTCAAATCGGAGATATTTTCTCTAATCACCCTTCTATCGGTCTCAATTTCCGTTTCGCCTGGCCCTTTCATGCCAATACCACCTTTTTGTTTAGAAAGGTGGGTCCACATTTTTGTCAATCTTGGTAAAAGGTATTGGTTCAAAGCCAATTGGACTTGTGTTTTTGCTTGGGCCGATTTCGCATTTTTAGAAAAAATATCTAAAATTAATAAACTGCGGTCTATGATTTTTATTTCTTTAAATCCTTTTTCTATGTTTCTAATTTGAGAAGGCGAAAGCTCATCGTCAAAAATAACCAAATCGGCTTCATGTAACTCCACAAGTTGCTGCAGCTCTGTTAGTTTCCCTTCGCCAATAAAAGTTCTTGGATTGGGATAATCCAGGTTTTGGGTTAATCGAGCAACTGGCAAAGCACCTGCTGTCAAAGTGAGGGCTTCCAACTCATCGAGATACTCTTTAAGTTTATTGTTTTGCTCTCTTTTTTGATGGACACCTACCAAAATTGCTTTTTCCTTTTTAGTGTCTGTATAATAAAATTCAGGTTTCAAATATTAGATTTTTTTTGTCTGTAAATTTACATTATTTTGCATTTTAATTTTGATAATTACTCAAAAAAAATTAAATGTCCTTTAAAGTCCTATTTTTAAGCCTTTTTTGTCTTTTTTCTGTCGCCAAAGCGCAGCAGGTTATTTGGGCAAAAAAAAATAATTTGGACAAAAAATCCAATTTTACAAAAGTGATAGGGCAAAACAAACACGGAATTTATGTTCTGAAACATAAAAACAACACTTTTAAGAAATATTTTATTGTGGAACATTTTGATTTAAACATGAACTTGTTGAAAAATGTGATGTTCAAAATTCCCAATGCGCAATTGGAGAAAATAATTATTGAGCGAGACAAAATCATTTTTTTTACGCTTAAGTT
>JBDNIM010000256.1:0-2494 GCA_041688295.1 Bacteroidia bacterium | reverse complement strand
AGGTTTCTTTTTTATAAGCATAATTGTGAGTGGCAGCTCTTTCATAGTTTATTTCAGAACCTCTTTCGGCTATAAAAATGGGATATTCTGCAAAATCTTTTAAGCCCGATTTATTCTTGGGTTTGTCTATCAAAATTCTTCCGTAGGTGTTTGAAAGCACACTTTGCACTTTGCGCAGCGAGTTTGAATTATAATCTGGATAGAAAATAACCATGCTGTCCATTGTGGTATTATTTATTTGAAATTGCGAGTAATTGAAACTGAAATTCTTAGAATAAAAATCAATTCTACCTGCACGCATCATGCCCGAAAAAACCATGTTTTTATCTTTTTTGAAAACAACCAATTGCTCATTGGGTACTGCCACAACATTTTGTGAATCGCTAAAGGTAAATTTCCTAACCCCTTCCATTTTCAAGTCGTGGGTGTTTATGTTGTAGGTAATATTGGGTTTTGAACCAATGATACTTTGCAGCCTGATGATATCATAATCTCTTGAGCCAACATTGTTTGCATTCCAATTATACAATTTGTCTTTAACAATTATAGAATCTTGGTCTTTTAAATAATAAATAAATCCATCATCGGCCAGGCGCATAAGAGGCTGAATCAAATATTCTTTTTTTGAACGAATAGCAGAAGCATAATCTTGAACAGAAAAAGATCTTTGCTTTGTTTCTCGGCAATATTGATAAATTTTAATTAAAGGGTTTAAATTAAGCGCCCCTTGCTGTCTATCGAATAAAAACTTTTTGAGAAAAGAATTAGTTTCTACGAAGGCTGCACTATTTTTATTGGTCATAACAAAATCAATATAAGGTGCATTTTGAGTCCATTTTATTTGGTCGGACTCTATTTCAACACCATGATAATTATCGCTAAATGGCATTCCCATTAGGCCTTCGTTACTTCTATTAATAACCACTTTTTGAGAATCTATATTATAATTAAACAACGCATTTGGGTGGGCAATAAAACCAGTATCCACTTTTATAGAAATGGCGGCATGCAATGAAACCACCTTGTTTGAATCCAATCTAAACGCATCGGAGGTGGCAACAATCATAGGCATTCCTTTATACAAAAGAGTAATGCTGCCCAATCCATTACCAAAACTTTGGCTGTTCACTTTATTTCCGCTCATGGAAAAACCGCCTTTATAAATGGCGCCTTTACCAACAATTCCGTTAATCTCAATGCTTGGTTCATAAGCAACAAACTGCGGATAGCTAAACATTTTTATTTCTTCGGGCGAAGAGGATTGCGAAACCCTTTCTGTTAATTTTCCCAATAGCTTGGTTGCCGAAATTTTTGGATAAGTCATTAATGCCGAATCGATATAAAAACCAGAGTTGTTTAAATTCAAACGATGGTCTTTAAACTCTACATAAACCTCCGATTCTGGCTTACCCACTCTCTCAAAATTGATGCGCCCTTGTGTGCCAACCCATGTATTTTTACCTGGATAAAAAGTGCCAATACAATTCAGGATTTTTATTTTATCGACCGTAGCTTGACAAATTAATTCTATGTTTTTGAACACAATGCCTACTTTGTTCTTTTCAAATGTAATTTCAAAATTATTATTGGTTGCATACCATCGTTGCCCGTTTAGCTGCACCAATGTGTTGTCTTTAAACAAAAGGTTCATGCTTTCTAAAAAAGACAAATAATCTTTCGGACTTTTTTCTAGCAATGCTTTTGTTATGTCTTGCCATTGTGCCAAAATTCGGGTGTTTAATTTCTTTTCAAAATAAAGCTCCAAATTGCTCAACATCATTTCAAAATATGGATCGCGTGGCAAGTTTTTAAATGCCAAGTTATTTGAAATAGAAATCATAAACTTTTTTTGTTCGGGGGTAAATTTATTGGTTTTCCAATTTTGAGAAAATGTTTCTACGGATTTTAAAACAGCATCTTTTTTAGATTTTTTCATAAAAACCATAAATTCATCTATAAAAATAGTGGGCTCGTTGCTAAAGCTAACTTGCGCAAAACCACTGGTGAAAACAATCGAAAAAACCAGAAAAGAAAGAATGTATTTAAACATATTGCAAATTTAACGGGTATTTCCCTAAAATATTGCACAAGATATTCAGATTTGTTAGATAGTGTAATGGTTTATAGTGTAATGGTTGATGGTTTGCGAAAATAAAAAACAGCTATAAATTACCGTAAATCTTTGTTAAGCATAATAAAGTAAAGGTTTAATGAGTGAAATTCAATTCTTAATAAGTTGAATCGAAGTCCCGTTAAATGTCATTGAGGTCATAATTAGAAAACTTTAAGTCCTAATGAATGGACTGATAAGACTTAATAAGTGGAATTGAAGATTCAATGTATAAAATGAATTCTTGCAGGGTCTAAATAGGTGTTCGCAACGCCCAAACGCATATTTACAAGCCCAAAACGGGGGTTTGAAGGCAAAAAAATCGCTTCTAAGGGCCAATCAAACCGTGGTTTTCTGTTTTGAGAGGTTGTCCGCATGGCCGTT
>JBDNIM010000255.1:0-2428 GCA_041688295.1 Bacteroidia bacterium | reverse complement strand
TTAACAACAATAGTATCTGAGGCTATGCAGCCTAGACTATTAATGGTAAGCCAATATTTGCCTGTTTGGTTTACGGTAATGTTTGCAGTGGTGTCTCCATTGCTCCAAAGGTATCGGCTATTATTGGGGCTTTTGCTTTTGATGTTGAGGCTTTTGCCAAGGCAAATGGTAGTATCAGCACCCAAAGACATTGGGCAAACTTCTTCTAGTTCTATAATTATCAAAATAAGTGTAAGCCATATCATGCCATGTACAAATATTTCCACTATTGGTGCATTTTAAACCATATGGTTGAGTAATAATTCTGTGGTTCGTGTCATTTTTCATTATGCCTAAAAAAGTGATAAAAGTGGCTGCTTGGGTAGCGGTAAATACATGGTTAAAAGCCTGCCAAACATTGTCTTTTACATATATTTGGGTGGTGCCTATGCTATCGCCAGGCCCATGGGGGTTGGTGTTTAAGCCAATGCGTGCTTTTAATGGTAAAAATTTTCTGTTGTAGCTGCTATCATTGTCGTGGAGTTCATCATTCCGTACCCCAACGGCAGCTAAATATTTCAATCTGTAAGTTTTACCAATAACCAAGGGTTTAGATAATTTTAAAGCCATGCGGTTAATTTGTGATTTGTCAAAATAATTGACCATATCATAATCGTTTCCATTATAACTATAGCCTAAAAATGCCATGTAATTGGTAGTATTGTTGTGTGTAGGGTGGTTTTGTATTGTCCAATCAGTTGAAGATATAAGAGACATCCCAGTATTGGCGGCTTCTGTAGAACCTACTCCACCTGCACAGCTCCAAGTGTAAACATCAGGAATTTTTACACTGCTATCCTTGCAAAAATATAAAGCATACCATTCATTTATAGGGATGGTATTGTTTTGAAAATTGCCATTCAATATTTTTTGGGCTTGCAAGGTATTATATCCCCAAATAAAATGACTCAAAAATACAACAAGCACTACTTTATAAAAGCTTAGTGCTTTTATAAAGTAGATTTGCTTGCGGTATAAAAAATTAATTTTCAAGTGAATGAATAATTAAAATGAATTGTTTTTAGAAAAAATTAATTAAGACACCAATACTTTTTGGCTCATGGTTTTGCCATTGCCTTTAAATACTAAGAGATATATGCCAGGTGCACGGTATTTAAAATCTGTTTTGCCATTTTCTAGTGCTTTGGTCGCTATCAGTTTGCCATCTATGCTATATAGGCTACATTGTTGCCAAGTGCTTATTTGTTCTGTTTTTACAGCTACTATAAGCTCCATATTGGCATTGCGTACGGTGGCAATATTGGGGTCGTAGTTGGTTTCTATAAATCCATCGCCATTATTTTCTGGTGGTGGTAAGCCACCGCCATCTTGCTCGCCCGTGTTGTCGCCATCGCCATCGGGTGCATCTGCCCCATCTGCGCCAGGGTCGCCATCTTGCACATAATCTATAATATTAGTTTGCACCCCTTCTGCAGGCGGTTCGCCACCACCACCTGAACCGCCATTGCCTTTTATGGCTTGTGTGTTAGGACATTTTACTGCTTGCACATAGCGCTTGCCCGGGTTGTCCACATCAGTTAATATGTCGTTATTGGCATTGTATTCTAAAATTAGATATGTATTGGGAGTTAATCTAAAATTTATTTTAGTTATTAAAGAAATACTACTGTATGTCGCATGATTGCTTCCCACAGTTACATTGCTGCCTATTACAGGTAAAAAAGTTTCTAAAGGGCTTACTTTAAATGCTTTTTTCATAATGTCAACAAACATATCAGGTTTTGTCATATAACATACATATTTTGTGCTGCAACTGCCCACCACTTTGGTGTAATATAAGTATTTAGCAATTGGGTCAAAATATATAGGTGGTGTTGAGTTACTAAAAGTAAGTTTCCATAAGTTAGGATTGGTTGTAGCATCTACCGTATAGCCTGTTCCAATAGCACCATCTACACCCCAATGTCTATATACCTCATCGCAATCGCAAATGGTGGTAAGGCATACTTGGTTATTGTCGATGCCAGTATTACTTAGCTTGTTATAACTCATTGCAGTAGCACAAAAATGCGATAGTACGGTTAGGAAAATTAATTTACTTGTCATAATTTTTTTCTTAAATTTATTGCAAATATACTATTTTATGAGAGTATTCAAAAAAATTTTTTTACCTCAATACTTGCACCGTGCCGCTCCAATAAAAATATGGATTAGTGCCTGTGACATTATCATTGGCTTTGAATGTGATTTTCACTAAATAAACCCCCTCTGAAACCAAGCTGTTTTTGTATTCGCCATTCCATCCTAAAGTAGGTTTTTGGGTGGGATTAAAAAATATATTTGCCAATTGATAATCTTGCAAACTGCATTCTCAAATTTTTAATTATGATTTTCAGATACTTCAAAAACGGCTTTCATCGTTTAAATC
>JBDNIM010000254.1:0-2307 GCA_041688295.1 Bacteroidia bacterium | reverse complement strand
ATCCGAAAATATAACTTTTATTTGCAACCTATAAAATAGAAAAACAAACAACATATAGATAATTAACACAATAAAACAACTTTTCTGTTCAGAAATCTGGTAAATTTAACACAAGAAAGAGGTATTTGTACTGTGTGCTTGGTACGGGCATGCTTTCATTTACTTTTCATTTCTTGTTGGGCTTACCAGAGCCTCTGAACGGGTGATTAGAATTTGGGTGTGCCCATCTTGTTTTTTAACCCATACCACTAAAACCTTATTTTTGTTGTCTTAATCATCTAAATAACCATGAAACATATAAAACACATATTAATTACGCTTTTCTTTTTAATAACCTTTTTTGCTAATGCGCAAAGAAGCTATGAAACCAACCCCGACAGAAAACGAGGGTTTAATTGGTTGTTTGGCGACAGCATTTGGCTCGATTTTAAAACCAACCCACCCACTCAAAGAAATGGCAGCCAACTCAAAGCCTTAGAATCTGCTGCTTCTATATCTGATACTGCTGGCAACTTGCTGTTTTATACCGATGGTATGACCGTTTGGAATGCCAACCATCAAATAATTGTAAACGGTACTGGGTTAAATGGCAACGAATCTTCTAGCCAAGGTAGTTTATTGATACCTCAACCCAACAACGACAGCGTGTTTTATTTATTTACAACAGACTGGCAAGGCAAAAGCAAAGGCTTTTGCTACCATACCATTATTTTAGATAAGCAAAACATCAACAAAAGCAGAATAAAAGAAAAAAATATTAAATTATTGCCATCAGTATTTGAATCCATATCAGCCACCACCCATGCCAATGGCTTATGGAAATGGATAGTGGTAAGAAATGCAAGCGGAAAAGGTATCAATGCTTTTTTATTGACAAATAAAGGTATTAATGTTTGCCCTGTTTATTCCGAAACACAAATCAATGCGATTTACAGTATATTTTCATGTCAATCTAAGTCAGCATTTAGTAAAAATAGTTTGTTGTTTTGTATTTCTTATCTTAGTGATTCATATAACGAATTTTTGTTTTTCAATAATTTTAATGGAAAATTTAAACAAAAAAATGTAGTTCAAGTATATACACCTACAGGAATAACATTTACTAAAAACAACAAAAACTGCTACATCACAGAAAGAGATTATAATATTTATAAAATTAATAATATATCAGGTTCAATCATATCAATCAATAATCACAATGACTCTTTTATGATAATAGGTTCTCGACTAACACCCAATAATCAGATTTATTTTAATATTTTTGATTCCTTGTTTATGGGTTTAATTGAAGACCCTGAATCAAACAATCCACAATTAAAGCGCAAGGGGTTAATTTTAAATAAAAAATGTACTAATGAAATAACCAACTTTGACAACAGTTATAACAATACCATTGGTATAAATTTTAATTATTCCATTAATTGCTCAAACAACAATGTACTTTTTAAAGGTTTAGATACCTTTAAAGCTTCTAATCATTTATGGCAATATAGTCTTATGCCAAATTCTAATTGGCAAATGTTTAACAATATCAATAAAGATACTGAATACACATTTGCTGATACCGGTTTTTACCAAGTTAGGTATATTGCAAGTAATGGAATTATCAACGATACCCTTATTAAAACGATTGCTATTGGACATAACATTTCTCAAAATTTCTTAGGAAGAGACACAGGCTATTGCATTGGCAATTTCCCTACACTTAAACTACAATTGCCTGACAACTTAAAATGCTTTAAATGGAATGTAGATAGTACAAGCCAATCAATCACAATCAACAATGCTGGCAAATACATTGCCACCATTACAACCAATACTTTTTGTCAAATTTCTGACACTGTTACCCTTTATGAAGATACAATATTGCCTAAACCCATTATTATTCGTAATGGAGATAGCCTCAAATCTAACATTAATGCCACACAATACAGATGGCTTTTTAATGGGAATGAAATTAGTAACAACAAAGCAATTAAAATTAATCAATTGGGTATTTATCAATTAGAAGTATTTGGAAAAGGAGGCTGTTCGTCTTATTCTGATACCGTTTATATTATCCAATTAAGCATCAATAACATCCAAACAAACAATATTTCAATTTACCCAAATCCTACACAAAACATTTTAGAAATAACAGGATTGGATAAGAGTGAAAGATATAAAATATTATTATCAGATATTAATGGGAGGGTTTTGAATCTATTAGAGGTAAATGAAGCCAATCAATTTAAAATTAATACTGAACATTTAACCAATGGTATATACATACTTAGCATTTTTGACCAATCCAACCATTTAACAATT
>JBDNIM010000253.1:0-1238 GCA_041688295.1 Bacteroidia bacterium | reverse complement strand
TTGAATTAGAATGAATTATTACTTTACTGTTTTTAATATCATTTGTTGAGTATTTTTTTAAGGAAAATTGACTTATGTATTTGTTGTGAACTTGAAACATATATAAGTAATTTTCATCATTGGAAAATTCTAAGCCTAAACAAAAACTCTCGTTTATTGAAATTTTATTGCTTAATTGGCCTGTTAGAGTATTAAAATTAAATATTTCTAATTTACTATCTACACTTGTGCAATTTGCCATGTATTTACCACTTGGGCTAAATTTTAAATATCCTCCTCTAACAGCATTTCCACTTAAATTTGCACCAATTTCTTGCTCAACACTACATTTATCTACGTCACTTTTTGTTAATAAAAAAAGTTCAAAAACACTAGAATTACATCTGTGTGATACGATCCAAATATCATTGCCGTTTTGATGATATACAGCATTTAGTTTTTCAGTTGCAGAACTTGAAAGTTTAATATTTTTCCCTTTAACATAAAATATACCGTTTTTTACAATAATTTTGGTCAAATATATTCCTTCTTCTAAACTTGAACTGCAAGGAACATTTGTAAACAAAAAATATATCGAATCGTTTTGATTATGTTTTAAAATTAAAGAGGCTTGAGATGATGACGAAAATCCTTTAATTCCATATCCATTTGTAATCATATTATGACTATTATCAAAAATTGAATCGTCATAATAATATAATACTAAAACTCCATTATTATCTGAATAACTTGAGTTGCTTTCTTTATGACTTGTATTATTTGTTCCAATTAAACTAGGTGGCTTATTGTTAAAATTTAACCCTATTCCATTTCCAAAAAACCAGTAGTTAGCATTTTTAGGTGTTTGTCCATTTATAATCAATGGTATTAATAGAGAAAGTAATATTAACCTCATATATACCGCAAATATAATACTTTCATCACCAAACCACCACCTTCTCCGCAACCCTAAAACCCTCCACATCAAACACAAAGAAATAAATCCCTTTGGGCAGTTGGATAGATTCTGAATAAATTTCGGGGACGAAATTTTTCAGAATGACATCGGGATTAAAAATCCTGCCCAACAAATCTCTAACCTCTAATTTAAAATCCTTACTACTCTCTATCCTAACAACACCGCTGCTCGGATTAGGGAACACCCTAATTCCTAAGTCAGCAATTGTAACGCCATTAACTGATAGCTTCCTCACATAATTAGTGCCTATGCTGCTGCTGTTGCAGTGCCCTTTTTTGGC
>JBDNIM010000252.1:0-2489 GCA_041688295.1 Bacteroidia bacterium | reverse complement strand
CATAGTTTGCAACAGCCAAATCAAAACAGCGGTGTTACGGGGGGCTTGCCAGAATTGATAGAAACCATTGCTAAAGCTGCAATTGCAGTAGGTGCAGATGGTCTATTTTTAGAAACACATCCCGACCCTAAAAACGCAAAAAGTGATGGTGCTAATATGTTGCCATTAAGCCAATTGGAAAACTTGATTCAAAAATTATTGAAGATTAGAAAAGCCATCATTTAGTCGAGCTTATTTAAAATTAAATTACAAAAAAAGAGAAGGCATTAATGTCTTCTCTTTTTTTGTTTTTATTGTGTTTTATTCATCTAGTTCGATGTCATTTCTTTTAAGGAAATTATCCTTTTGTCTTTCGGTTCCCACTCTTAAATAAAACTGTTCGTCAACTCCTTTTTCTGCCGCCAATAAAACCGCTGCATTAAGCTCTGCATTGCTCGAAGCTATGACCATACTTCCTTTTGAATACTCAAAATAAATCCACTCTTGATTTTCGCCAAGTAAATAAACATATAATTTATCGCCTCCTCTTTTTTTCTCCAAAGCAATGGTGGTATTAAATTTCTTGTTTACAACAATGCCCCCACTAAGAGCCATTTGAATTGGCCCAGCTGCTATAAATTTTCTTCTTACCCAATTGTATGCAAAGTCAACATCCGTAAATACCATACCATTAGAAAACTCCGCATCGGGTATTAAAATTCCGTTTTTCTCTAATCCATTCATTATTTTTTCAGATGCATTCGGGTCGTTAATTAACTCGCTCACTGCTTTTAGGTTATATTCATTATTTGTAGTTGAAGCTGCTGTTCCAAAACCTTCTGTTGTTAACATTTTTACAATCAACTTATTGATATCAGACGCGTAAGGGAAATTCACTTGCATCATTAATTTAAAACGATAAGTAGAATCTTTCGGATCGAAACTTGCGTTTCCAGCAGATTTTAAGCTTACCTTAGGATCAACAAAACCAAAATTATAAGCACCTTCTGTAAACACCGTTTTTGTTTTTTCGTTCAATTCCATATAATTGCCTTTTAGTGCTTTTTCAAGAAGTTTTTCTTTGTTGCCAATAAAGAAAGCGTCTTTCGCATCGTCATAAAACATAATTCCAGTGTCTGATTGCAGCTCGGGGTCACTGTATCTTCTTTTGAAATTAAACAACATTGGGTAAACATGGTTGCTATCGTTTGCAAAATAAAGCCCAATGGAAAGCCTTTTATTGTCGAAATCGCGAGGCTCATTAACATCAATGACAACATTTTGTGGGTCAACCTCTTTTTTATATCTAATCCAAAGGCTATTGATGTAAGCAAATCCGCTCAAAGGTTTTACATAGCCAATAAAATCAATTGGTTTTCTAGTGCTATTAATAGAATACAAACCCTTGAAAGCAATTTTTTTATCTAATTTCAAAAACTTTGCTTCGCTAATTTTACCAAAACCAACCAAGTTTTTTTCTTTATTAATTCTTATACTATCAATGAATAATGGTTGCTCAATTTTATATTTATCTATGTATCTGTAATAACCCGAAGAAGCCAGTGAACTACCTCCCAAAATTGTGGTTTTGCAATTCTTAATGTCGTGAAATTTATCTATTTTATTGGCTTCTATTCTCGAACTATCTAACCTATCCATTACTGCTTTTTCCCTCACTATGGCTTTCCCTGCAAATGGATAAACCCTACTATCGGCAACATCTATGTATGGAATTTTTTCCATATTAATGACAAAATTCACCAAATCAAATTTTGCGTAAGCGCATTCAAACTTCAAACTATCTGAGGTGTTTTGCATCAATCCAGCAAACATTGGTTTTATGGCAGCCATGAGTGTATTTGGTTTCATTTCCATGGTTTTTTTCACCATGTCCCATTTGTAATCGTTCATATTTGACGAAAAATTATTGAATGGAAAATGGGTGTAGGCTCCCAAAACATTGGAAATAAATTTGCCTTCTTTTTTGTCAAAATCAACATCCCCTTTCACATCGTTATTCTCGAAAGCAAACTTTGCAGGGTCAACAGAAAAGATTTTAATGCTTGAACTGGTAGCCGTTGATTTATTTTTACCAAAAACCATTTCGTTGCTTGCAAACACAGCATCTGGCCATTTCAGTTTTCCATCGCCTCTCAAATCTGGTGGCGAAAGGGTTAGTTTTCCTTCAAAATCATATTTAGATTTAAACACCGTAAAATGACTGTCTATGCTTGATTGAAACATTTTGTCTTGTTTTGGATACCATTGTGTATTTACATTATAACCTGCCACCAAAGGGTATTTAGCACTTTCCGGCAAATTAAAACTAGTGCTTACGCCCACGGTTGCATCTGGTAATAATAAAAATTCGGGCGATTTGGAGATAGAGGTTTGATAAATAATATCGCCATTGCCATAAAACCCACGATTACTCAAATTGATGGTTAAATCGGCTGTTCCTTTTCCACCATACATTGGCAATTTCACTTTATCTACAAATCCTAAAGAAT
>JBDNIM010000251.1:0-7038 GCA_041688295.1 Bacteroidia bacterium | reverse complement strand
TTTTTGTTTAATATATATTTTGTTATTTTCTATTTTGAATATTTCTATTGCCGAACCTGTTTCAACAAGTTCGCCCATTGTTGTGGCTTCTATTTTTAGGTTTTTTATCACTGCTTCTCCCATCGGACGAAAGTTGCTAAGCGCAACACCCGTGTCTCCAACAAATACATCTGGCAAATAATTAACCTTGCCATCAATATTCTGTTTTAATGATGCTTTTTCCCAAACTCCACTTTTTGCAGCTATAAAAATGCCAGCAATTAACATTAATATTAATCCTGCCAATGCCAAATGCCCCGCCTCGTTGCCATAAATATTATATATTTTTAGTAGCGCATAAAACCAAGCCGCACCACCCAAAATACCGGTAATAAAACCTGGGGTTACAAAAAGTTCAAGTAAAATTAAAACCAAACCCAATAGAATTAAAATTATAATTAAAGCCGTAGTCATATTATAGTTGAGTTAATATTGTTTTTAACGCTTCTAAATTTGGAATTTCTCCAGCATTTTCAAGCACTTCTGCATATTTTACAACGCCTTCTTTGTCTATCAAAAAAGCAGATCTTTTAGAAACGCCCTCCATGTTTAAAACAAAGCTTTCGTATAGACATTCGTAACTTTTTGAGGCTGTTTTGTTAAAATCGCTCAATAAATCAAAGTTCAGTCCTTGCTCTTCTTTAAACTTACCTAAAGAAAAAAGCGAATCGACAGAAATACCATAAACCTCGGCATTCATGTTAGAATAATTTGAAATATCGTCTCTAACACCACAAAGTTCTGCTGTGCAAGTAGATGTAAACGCTAATGGAAAGAAAAGTAAAACCACATTTTTTCCTTTTAATGAAGATAAAGTAACTGCTTGTTTTTCTGTGTTAAAAAGTGTGAAATCTGGCGCAATAGTGCCAATTGAAATGTTAGACATAATAAAATTAAAGTTCAATATTACTTGTTTTTTAAATACAAAGCAATAAAAAAGGATAATTGTATCAAATAAATCGGTAAAGAGAGTTTATTTATTGGAAATTTTGCGGATTTTAGATAAATGTAATGAAAAATGAAGCCAGAAACAAACCATCCAATATAATTATGAATGGGCACTATGCCGTTATTCCAATTCCACATACCTTGTCGCATTGCGAATGGTTCAATAAAATAATCTAACAATACCATTAAAATAGCTGCGCTCAAGCAATGTAGCATTGGGTCTTTGGTTACTTGTTCAGCAATTTGTCGGGTTAGATATATAACACTAACCCACGAAACAAACATCATGATTGGGGTTTTTAAATAATTGAATCCAAGTGTTGTGCCATATTGATAGTCTCCAAATATTAACCCTGTTTGCGTACCTACAACTTCTAAAAAATAACCGGCTATGCCAATCAGGATTGTAGAAATAACAAACTCTTTGCTCCATTTTTTATGGTAAAGAAACAATACGATAAGCGTGAAACATTGGTTTACCCATATTAAGTTACGCATTAGGCTCAGCGTTTCCGGAATGAAAAATCCTGCAAAACCTACCGTATATACTATAAATATTAACCAACCCGTGGTTATTGGTTTTATTTTTATCGCCATTTTTATTTTATAACAACTTCTTTAATAATTTCATAACCCGCACTTTCGTTGACCAAGCCAATAATTTTATCTTTATTAAAATTGCATTCATTTTTAACAATCGATGAATTGAAATACAAAAATAATGTATCGTCTTTTACATATAATAGTGTCGTATGTTTAGAAATTGTATTGCCCATTATTTGCGGCCATTTTTCTTTTATAATGCTTTCTTTTAACCCTTTTTGAATGCTTTTTTTATTCATAAACTGATCCAAAGCTTCGGAAATAGTAAAGTTGTGTTTATTTTTATCAATCATTTTATTTGGGTAAATTTAATTCTACGAAATTGATACTTTTATTTTTATTATCAAAATATTTTCTAACCCTTTCAGAATGGGTGTCTGTTATGATTATTTGACCAAAGTTTTGAGCACAAACCAAGTCAATTAGTTTTTCTGCTCTTTCTTCATCTATTTTTTCAAATATATCATCAAGCAATAAGATTGGTTTTTGATTGTCAACTTCTGCTAAATATTGATGCTGTGCTAGTTTCAAAGCAATAATAAATGATTTGTTTTGCCCCTGAGACCCAAATTTTTTTATTGGAAAACCATCAATTTCAAAACTTAAGTCATCTTTGTGAATACCAGTTGTTGTGCGCTCCAAAATCATGTCCTTTTTTAAACTTTCAGCTAGCAATGTTTCAAAACTTGTAGTGTTCAACTCGCTGATGTAGTTTAGTCTAACGGTTTCATTTCCAGATTGAATTTCTAAATAATATTTGTTAAACAGTTCTTGCAACCTTAACAAAGCCAATTGTCTTTTTTTGTGAATATATTTTGCTGGTGGAATTAGCTTATGGTTATAACTGTCAATAATTACTTGGTCAAAATGATTGTGTTGCGCAAATAATTTTAACTGCTTGTTTCTTTGTTCCACAATTTTTTGATAATCAGAAAGGCAGTTTAAATACATTCTGTCTGTTTGGCTAATTGTAATATCCAAAAATCGTCTTCGTTCTTCGCTGTTTCCTTTAATTAATTCAATGTCATCGGGTGTTATCATAATAACATTAATTAAGCCTATGTGGTCAACTAGTTTTTCATATTGTTTGCCATTGTTTTTCAGTTTCTTCTTCTTTCCTTGTTCAATAACCATTTGCAAATCAAAACTTGAGCTGCCTTCAAATTGCGCATTTAGCGAAGCCGTTGTTTCATTGTGTCTTATAAGCTGATAATCTATGGGGTTAAAATAGCTTTTGCAAGTGCCCAATAAATATATAGCATCCAGAATATTGGTTTTTCCACTGCCGTTTTTTCCTGTAATGCAGTTAATATCAGCATTTAGCGAAATTGAAAACTGGCTGTGGTTTTTAAAATTATATAGAATTAAATTGTTTATGCGCACTTGTTTGTTGGTTTAATTAATTTTAGTACATTTGCCGTTAATATTTTTTACGAAATCATGGCAAAGGCTGCAAAGATAAAATTTAATAAAGAAACATACTTACAATGGTATGAAATAATGTTTTTGATTAGAAAGTTTGAGGAGAAATCTGCTCAGCTTTATGGTCAGCAAAAAATAAAAGGCTTTTGTCATTTATATATAGGACAAGAGGCAATTGTGGCGGGAATGGTTACAGCAAGTTATAAAGACGATAAGTTTATAACCGCATATAGAGATCATGGACACGCTTTAGCGCTGGGCGTTAGTGCGGATTCTTGCATGGCAGAATTGTTTGGAAAAGCCACAGGATGTACCGCTGGAAAAGGTGGAAGTATGCACTATTTTAGCAAAGAGCATAATTTTATGGGCGGACATGGTATCGTGGGCGCGCAAATTCCAATGGGTGCTGGCATTGCATTGGCAGAGCAATATAACGGAACAAAAAATGTTTGTATTTGCTTTATGGGCGATGGCGCTGTTAGGCAAGGAGCATTGCACGAAGCCTTTAATATGGCAATGTTATGGAAACTACCGGTTGTATTTGTTTGCGAAAACAATGAATATGCAATGGGAACATCTGTAGAAAGAACCACCAATGTTTTGGATATTTATAAAATAGGTTCGGCTTATGAAATGCCAAGTTTTCAAATAGATGGCATGCAATGCGAAACCGTTCATGATTCAATAGAAGAAGCGGTTAACAGAGCAAGAAAAGGCGATGGGCCTACTTTTTTAGAAATAAAAACTTATAGATACAAAGGGCACAGCATGAGCGACCCTGCATCATATAGAACCAAAGATGAACTAGCGCATTATAAAAATTTAGATCCAATTGAAACAACCAAAGTTACTATCTTAAAGCAAAAATTTGCTACTGAGGCTGAGTTGGAAGCTATTGAAGAAAAAATTATGGAGACGGTAAATAAATCTGTAGAATTTGCAGAAAACTCGCCATATCCTGACGCATCTGAAATTTACACAGATGTTTATGATGGAGAATATCCTTTTATTATGGATTAATCGAAAAAAAAGTATATTTTTGCAAACTTTTTAAGAAAAAAATAGATGAATAACAAAGAGACTGAATCAAACAAACAAGAAGAATTAGAGATACAAGAAACTAGCCCATCTAAGGTAAGTTTGTTTATTGACGATATAAAAAACTGGATTAACCAACAAAACAAGGTGTTCTTTTTTGGAATAGTTGCCATTATTAGTGTTACAGCACTTTATGTTGCTTACACTTATTTGTATAAAATGCCAAAAGAGAAAAAAGGATTGGAAGCATTATACATTACTCAAGAGTTGTTTGATGTTGATTCTTTTAACTCCGTTTTAAAAACCGCCCCAAAATTGGCCGCTGAATACAGTGGAACAAAAGCCGGCAACCTTGCAAATTATTACGCAGGAGTTTCATACTTAAGAACCGGAAATTCAAAAAAAGCGATTGAATTTTTAAGCGATGTTTCATTTAGCGATAGAATGATGAAACCGCAAGCCATTGGATTATTGGGCGATGCTTATATAGAAAGTAAAGATTTAGAAAAAGGATTGAAACAATATTTAAAAGCGGTTAAATCTTCGAAAAATGAATTGTCTGAAATTTGGTGGTCAAAAAAGGCTGCTAGAGTTTACGAAAAACAAGAAAATTGGAAAAGTGCTTTAGCAATTTATGAAGATTTGTTGGAAAAATATAAAACCAACGAAGATTTAATAGATTTGCCAAAACACATTGCTCGCGCAGAAGCAAAACTTGATATCTATTAATGTCAACAGTATTAAAAAATTTATCTGAGATCTCAGATTTACCCAATGCCGAAAGTTTTACTTTTGGCATTGTTGTTTCCGAATGGAACACAGAAATTACAGGCGCATTGTTAGAGGGGGCTTTGGCTTTGTTAAAAACCGCCAATGTTCGTGAAGAAAATATTAAAGTTATGAGAGTGCCAGGCACTTACGAATTGGCTTATGGCGCTCAAAAACTTGCGATAACAAAAAAATATGATGCCATTCTCTGTTTAGGATGTGTTATTCAAGGCGAAACCAAACATTTTGATTTTATTTGTGATGCCGCAGCTAATGGCATTATGCGGGTTGGGTTAGACAATCTTTTGCCAGTTATTTTTGGTGTTTTAACAACCAATACCCAAGAACAAGCGCAAGCGCGCTCAGGTGGAAAATATGGCAACAAAGGCGCAGAAGCGGCCTATACAGCCATTAAAATGGTGTCTTAATTGTCATAAGTCTGTCATTTTTTGAGAATTTTGTTCCTTTTGCATATAAAAACTTGTGTTGCAAATTTATTGTCATAAATTGCAACCATAATTCTATTTTAAAAAACATGAAAAAAATACTACTCTTTTTATTCTCATTAGCCTCTATTTTTTTTAATGCAAATGATGTTCAGTCTCAAAACATTGTTTACAGTGACACTTTCATTAACGGTTCAACATACGGCTCGGGTACGCGGCAAGCAGATGATTGGGGTACCTTCAGGTCATTGTTGGACACAAGTACTCAAACTTTTTTAAAAGTAACATTTCGAGGTACTTTTGATCAAACAGGAAGAACCTGTTCCGATAGAACCGCAGTAAGACGAATTGCACAAGCACTTAGAGACAACGCTACCGCCAATATTTCATGCAATGGTTTTACATGGATGACTGGCAATTGTGGAGCTAGCCTAGATTTAACGGTTGGAGGGGGCGTATGTAATTGTAACAATGGATGGAGCATTAGACCCAATGCCAATGTTGGCAACAACTGGGGTGGTGTTGCTTCAAATACATGTGGAAGTCCTACACAAAGATTAACTCTAATATTTGAAAAACCATCTAAGCCAAATGATATGGGCATCAGCGGTATGACCCGTTTAGATTTTTGCAATTACACACAAACATTAAATGCCACTGCTAGCAATTTTGGTACTACTCAAATTGATAGCTTTAGATTATATTGGACTATTAATGGTGTTTTGCAAACGCCAAGATATATTCAAAGCAGATTGGGAAGAAACAGAGACACCATTATTAACTTAATTACAAATATGTCTTTAACTGCTAATACCACTTACAGATTTAGAGTTTGGACACACAGACCAAATAATCAAACGGACAGTGTTGCTGAAAATGATACATTAAGATATACTGTAGCTTTTTTAGGCAATCCAAATGCTCCCACAACTATAAATTACGATCAATGTGGTAATGGAATTCCACGGTTAATTGCCACGCCAAATTCTAGTGCCGATTCGATTTTATGGTTTTCTCAATCAATTGGAGGTAATTTATTAGGGATAGGAAGAAATATTCCTGGGCCTTTTTTAACAGCGACTCGCACTTTTTTTGCCCAATCAGCAAAATTTCAAGCACTTACTACATTAAGGCCTTCTGCATCAACGGCTGTAAATGTCAATCAATCTGTGCCTTATGGTGGCATGCTTTCCGCAACTGCTAATAAACGCGTAATTTTAGATAGCTTGTCTATGAGGATGTGGTACAATACATTAGCAACTCCCATTAATTATGAATTGTATTTCAGAGTAGGTACATTTAATGGCTTTCAAACTTCAGCAGATTCTTGGACGCTATTGTCTTCAGGAACATCTGCTCAATTCCAAAGAGGAGGCCAGTTTTTTGCGCGCGTTCCTGCCAATAATTTTGTTATGGACGCCAATGTAACCTATAGTTTTTATTTTGTAGCAACAGGCAATTGTGTGGCTTGTTCAAATGCAGGTCCCGCTGTTTCGGATGCAAACATGACAATTGCAGGAGGAGGTTCAATTATTATTGGACAATTTGGTTCTCAGCAGGTTTTAAATAATTGGCACCCAGAAATGGCTATGATGTATAAAGTAGCATGTGAATCTACAACTAGAATTCCTTTAACCATTACTGTAAAACCCCGTCCAATTGGCGCATTAGTAAATACAGGAACACCATTTCAAGGACAAGTAAAGCTTGGTATTCCATCTGATCCAGATATTATAGAAATAGGCAAAACTGTTACTTATGAAATGGCTCCACC
>JBDNIM010000250.1:0-1693 GCA_041688295.1 Bacteroidia bacterium | reverse complement strand
GGTGGAGCCATTTCATAAGTAACAGTTTTGCCTATTTCTATAATATCTGGATCAGATGGAATACCAAGCTTTACTTGTCCTTGAAATGGTGTTCCTGTATTTACTAATGCGCCAATTGGACGGGGTTTTACAGTAATGGTTGATGCTACTCTAGAGGTGTTAGTACAATTATTTTTTACCATAAATTCAACATCTCCAGAGTATCCATTAAACAATCCTTGAGTACCAAATAAACCATAAACATATCCTATTCCTGTAAATGACAAATTTGCATTTCCAGCAGTTATAGTGCCATTTTTTGCAAAAAGATCATTGCCTATTCCTGAGGTTGGGTCTGTTGTTACATAAAAACCATAAAGCACGCCACCAGTTAAGAATAAATTTTTTGCTGAAATTCTTGCAAAAAACTGGCCTCCTTTATTAAAAAATCTTGCTCTTTCTGAATTAACCAATGTCCAAGCAGCAGAATTTGTTTGAAAACCGACAGCAGTGCCAGTTTTAATGTAAACTAATAAGTTATTTTGATTTGTATTATTGAACAATCTAACAGTTATACTATCAACTAAAGAACTATTTATACAATTTACATTAAAAACATAGCCATTGTATGCGCCCGTGTTATTAGATAATATAGTAGTTCCTCCATTGCCAAGCCCAACATTAACAGAACCCCCAAATTTAATTGATTGCGCAAAAAAAGTGCGAGTTGATGTTAAAAATGGCCCTTGAATATTTCGTCCAATCCCTAAAAGATTACCACCAGTTATACTATCATACCACATTATAGTATCGGCACTGCTATTTGGTGTGGCAATTAATCGTGGAAATCCATTGCCACATTGATCATAATTTAAAGCTGTGGGAGGATTTGGATTGCCAAAGAAACTAACACTATAATTTAGTGTATCGTTTTGAGGCACTGAGTCAGTTTGATTGTTTGGCCTACTCGTCCACACCTTAAAATTATAGGTAGTATTTGCCACTAAAGAAAACGAAGGATTTAGAGAAATTAAAGTATCTCTAAATCTCCTAATCCTACCTTTTACTTTAATTGGTGTTTGCAAGGTGTTGTTAATTGACCAATGTAACATAACACTGTCTAAATTAAATTTACCATAATTAAAAACTCTGCAGCTAAGGGCTTGGGTGTAATTACATATATTTAGAATAGAAAAACTACCTGCACCAGCGTCATAATTTGTGTTTGGCGCATTAATGATTTGAATTTCTCTCCAACTTAGGTTTGAAGTCTGTCCTGTTCCAGACGCTTTAATATCCGTTATTCTTAAAATTGTTGTTGTAATAGGATTAAAAGAGATAGAATCTATGCAAGCTTGTGCAATTTGAGAATTGGAAGTTTGATACCAATTAACAAATGCGCTTCCGTTCCAATATTGAACTTGGCAACCTGTAATGTTTCTAGTATTGTTCCAAGCATTGTGAAAAATAATTTTTCCAATTGTCTTTGGCGATGTCCATGTCCAATCCATGTAATCAGTTGATGCCGGTGGAGTTCGCGTCCAGATGAATGCTTCCTGACTTCCACAAGAATTGTTTACACCATTATTAATGTTGACCCAATTCCATCCCCCGCCAGAAGTTGTTCCACCACTAGTGGTGTTGCATGATGCAGTTGCGGTTGTGGCAATGTTTGCCTGAGCAAATGTGCTTAAAAAAGCCGCAAATAATAAAT
>JBDNIM010000249.1:0-2811 GCA_041688295.1 Bacteroidia bacterium | reverse complement strand
GTTAATCGGGTGTTATTTTTTCTTCTTTTTCCTTCTAAATATTCCTAAATAATTAAACTCTTTGGTGTAAACAATACCAACACCTGTTGTCGTTATAGGTGTTGTTAAAGCAGCATTTGTTTGGCTAAAGCTAGAACGGGTATAAGCTTTAACTTTAATATTTCCTTTACTAGTGATTTTATATTCTAAATTAATATTAGGCCTATTGGTAAGAGAACTTATGCTGCCATCAAATGTGAGTTTATCTTTCAAAAACTTGCTGCTTAACTCCACACCATATTCGGGCGGCAGGGCAAATGTTCCATTTTTATAAATAACATTCACTCGCCAATTTGGGTCAATTTTATTTAACCAATTGCTTAATTGAGCAGAAAGCAAATCGCTACCCGCAGTTGAAAGAGCTGTGGTTCCAATATTATTAGAGCCCGCTCCAGCCTCTGCAAATGTGGGTGGCAAAAAACTATTGATAATTAACAATCCAAATATTTGTCGGCTCACTTCGTCTTTGTCAGATTTTATTCTACTGATTACAGATTGAAGTGTGATATAATCTTGCTGCAATTCCAACTGTAATTTAGGGAAATTAAGTCCAAAAGTAATTTCAGGCGAAAATAAATTACCTTTTAAATACAATTCACTTTCTACAGTAACAATTTTTGCAGAACCAGATGTTGCATTTGCGGCAACAGCCAATTGTAAAGGTTGTGAATTTGCCCTGCTTAAATTATAGGCAACAATGTCTAATTTTGCGTCAAGAGGGTCGCCATACCATGAAATTGTGCCACCAGGTCTGATTAAAAATGGTTTGTTATAAATATCAAAAGCTGTAAATAAGTATTTTCCTTGAGCAACTTTGTAGGTTCCAAACATATAAAAATCACCAATACTATTCATTTCCATTCTAATGTTTCCGTTGCCATTTCCCGAAATTTTATCGCCCAAGGTTTCATCAAAAATAATTTCAACATTGGCATCTTGAGTGGCTTCGACATCCATAATTAACGAGTTAATTGGAAAATCACTTACCTTTTTAATAAATTTTTTGCGAGGAATTTTAAAATGCACAAAACTTGGCAAATCGGATGCAACGCCCTCACTAATTGGCAAGAAAAAATTAGTGTTAGGCATTGTTTTCATGTTCATTTTAATATCTAACTTTGTAAATGGACCATTAAAACTAGCATTGCCCGACACATAACCTTGACCATAATACAAACTTGATGCTTTTTGTTTGGTATTTAACACATGAAAATTATCAATATCGTTTAAATTAAAATTAAAAACATAATCTTTAAATCCAGTATGCGAAATGCTTCCATTGGCCTTTGCAGTTTGTTTTCTATTATCAAAAAGTGTGAAAGGCATTATTTCAAAACTATTTTTTTTGCATTTTACTTTCGTTGAAAAATGCACAGGAACATTCAAATAATCTATGACAACTTCCATGTTGTCAAGAATAATTTCACCTTCAACTATTGGTTCATTAAAACTGCCAAAAATCTTAATACTATCTTTCGTATAAACTGAACCTTTCATATTAGTAAGTACGCCTTTTAAAAATGGCTCGAAAACTGCTGCTTTCGTTTTTGGCAAAAAAGCAGCTAAATTAAAATTGTTTTTCTTGCTAATATAATCAATTGTTCCTTCAATTTTCAATGAATCTAATAACCCGTCCAAAACCTCTAATTTAACTTTTTGTGGCGCATTTAGTCCATTATTTTGTGTTTTGATAGATAAATTTCCAAAGGTATCCTTGTTCATTGCAAACTGCTTGATCTCAAAATCAGATTCAAAAGTTTTAGAATTGTTTTTCGAATTAAAAACTATTGTACCATTTGAAACCCCATTAGTTTTGGGTATTGAATTTCCTTTTATGAAATTATTGATTGTTTTAAGGTCAAAATCTTTCAGTTTCAGAATTAAATTCTCTTGCGATTTTTCGCCATAATCGCCATTAACAACAATGGATTGTTCTTTATTGAATAAAGTAAAGTTTTCTAAATGGATATTACCTTTTGTAAAGGTTGTTTTAGATTTATTGGCCAAAATCCATGTATCAACGCCTAAATTAATATTAGACTCTTTAAATGTTAAATAAACAGAATCATTTTGAAAATAAAACTGTCCAAAAGTTGCAAGATTAAGGTTGAAGGTTGTATCTGAAGCTTTTAGGTCAAAGTTAATCGTATTTTCTTCAATTTTTGCATTTAAAACAATATTTTCAGTATTGAAATTCTTTAAATTTGTGAATTTATCTGCTAAAATGGTTAGTTTCAATTCAGAATTTGGTTCTTTTGAGGCATTAACCTTTAATTTTTGAATTTCAAAATCTTTGTAATTAATTAACTCGTTGAATCCTATTAAATTCAAACTGTTATTTTCTGAGTTATAACTTGCAAAAAGTTTCATAGGCTTGAGTTTTAAATCCGGAAAATATAAAGCTGTTAAATCATTGGGCGATTTTAAATTAATATCAAAATTTACAAACTCTTTTGTTAAATTGACCAAAGGTTTTTTTACAAAAGCTGGCAGCAATACATGTGCAAAATTTTGAACTGAACTTGCTAAAAGTGAAAGTTTATAATCCCCATAAATATTTAGATCCAATGGTTCGCTTCTTAATTCTATGTTTCTTTCTTTATTTATTTCAGAAAATATAATTTATTTAATATTTATACCTCAATTTCCTGAGTAGTAACTTTCCTCTCTTTATCTAAATCAACTTTATTCGCTAAAACTAATTTGCAAATGTTGGTTCCTGTATATTTTGAAATTTCTTCTATCCAATCTGGAATATGGAAAAAACTTTCC
>JBDNIM010000032.1:0-6504 GCA_041688295.1 Bacteroidia bacterium | reverse complement strand
ATTAGGAACCATCACAAATGCAACAATGTCTATGAACACTAATTTTAATTCAGATATGTTTAAGCCTAAAAAAGACACTGTAAACAAGGCTAAAACTGAAGAAGAAAAAAAGGAAATGGAAGAGATGCTTCGCAATCCCGATGCCTTTGTCAACTTTGATAGAATTTGGGAACTTGGCGTAAATTACTCATTTACCTATTCTAGAAATAATTATAAATCGAGCCATGAGCATACTTTAAATTTGAATGGAAATTTTAATTTAAGTCCAAAATGGAAAGTTGGTTGCAACACTGGTTATGATTTTAAACAAAAGAAACTAACCTACACCCAATTTGAAATCAGCAGATATTTGCATTGTTGGGCGCTCAACTTTAGTTGGATTCCGGATGGATTCAGAAAAAGTTTTATGTTTTCTTTGCGTGTAAATAGCAGTGTGTTAGAAAGTTTGAAAGTGGATAAAAAACGATTCTGGTTCGACCAATAAAGTTTTCATTCATTCAATTTTTAGAAACAGCTAAAGCAAGTTATTTTCAACTAAATATTCTGCAATTTGAATAGCATTAGTTGCAGCGCCTTTTCTTAAATTGTCAGCCACAATCCAACAATTCAAAGTGTTTTCTTGGGTTTCGTCTCTTCTAATTCTACCAACAAAAACATCGTCTTTATTATGAGAATGGATAGGCATTGGATATATTTGATTGTCCAAATCATCTTGTAAAACAACGCCTTCGGTTTCTGCAATTAAAGCACTTAATTCTTTAATATCAAATAGTTTATTAAACTCAATATTCAAACTCTCGCTGTGTCCACCCATTACAGGCACACGAACGGCCGTTGCCGTAAGTTTAATATTTTCGTCACCTAAAATCTTTTTGGTTTCGTTTACCATTTTCATTTCCTCTTTGGTGTATCCATTTTCTAAAAAAACATCAATTTGAGGAATCAAATTCATATCAATTTCATATTTGTAAGCCATTTCGCCTTTGGCGCCTTTGCGCTCATTCAACATTTGATCCACCGCTTTTTTACCAGTTCCCGTAACACTTTGATAGGTGCTAACAACCACTCGTTTAATTTCGTATTTTTTATGCAAAGGATTTAAAACCAATACCATTTGAATGGTGCTACAATTTGGATTTGCAATTATTTTATCATTTTTTGTTAAAATATGTGCATTTACCTCAGGCACAATTAGCTTGTTGTCTGGATTCATTCGCCAAGCCGAAGAATTATCAATAACCGTACACCCAACTTTAGCAAAAGCAGGCGCCCATTCCAAACTGGTATTGCCACCAGCAGAAAACAAAGCTATGTTTGGTTTCATATCAATGGCCGTTTGCATTGAAACTACTTTATATGGCTTGTTTTTATATTTAATTTCAATTCCTACAGACTTTTCAGACGCCACTAGAATTAATTCTGTTAAAGGAAAATTTCTTTCTTCAAGTATCTCCAACATTTTGCTACCTACCAAACCCGTAGCGCCAACGACTGCAATTTTCATTCGACAAAAATAAAACATAAAATCAATTTAGTTGCTATTCGAAAATAATTATAAAAATAAAAATTTTTTTTGCAGCATTAAAACATTTATTTTTGTCTAAATGGTTATCAGTGTTAGTAATGTTTTCAGAAAAGCAAATTATTGAAGGGTGTCTTAAGGGAGATGCTATATCTCAAAAGGCGCTATATAATCGCTTTGCAGGAAAAATGATGGCCATAAGTAAACGATATTTGAAAACCTTAGAGTATGCAGAAGATGCCTATCAAGATGCATTTGTAAAGGTATTTGCTAATTTAAAAACATTTAGTTTTCAAAGTAGTTTAGAAACTTGGATTACTCGAATATTCATTAACGAGGCTATCAACAAGTTGAGAACCTTGAAAAAATTATCGTTGAATATTAGTATTGACGATTACGCCTTGAACATGCCCGAAACAAAATCGGAATTGCCCGATAATTTTGATTACGAACTTGTGATGCTAATAATGGAAAAACTACCCGAAAACTATCGTGTAGTGCTAATGTTATATGCCATTGACGGCTTTTCGCACAAAGAAATATCGGAAAAACTCAACATACCAGAAAGCACAAGCAGAAGCTCACTAACAAGAGCCAGAACCCTTTTAAACCAACACTATAAACAGGTAATTATTCAACATGAATCAAGAAGAATTTGATAGACGATTAAAAAAGACATTCAATAATGAATTTATTCCTCCAAAAGAGGAATTGTGGGAGAATATTGCCTCAAGAATCAATCCAAAAAGAAGATTCCCTCTTTGGCTTTTCATTGTGCCAGTGGCAATTGTATTGCTTGCCTCTTTGTCATTTATTTACTTTAGCAACTCAAAAAACAACACAACAAAAATTGTTGAAAAAACAGAACAACCAATTTCCATTACTAGCGCTGAACCAAAAGCAAGAACCTTAAATTCAACCAATTTTGAAACAAACAAAACTGGAGAAACAATAAAAAATAATATAAACCAAACTACTTTAGTTACGAAAGAAGAATATAAAACAACAACGCAGCCAAACAAAAACGATATTTTTACAAAAATTAATAACCCATTGCCTCAAAATGGGCTAAAAAACGACATAAGCGTAAACAATAACTCAACAACTGGGAATACAATACATCGTCAATTAAATGGCAATATTTTCAATGAATTTATAGGTTTATCGGATTTAAAACTAAGTTTCTATAAATATAAAAAACATCCTAATATTTATTTATTTGAAAAATTTGAAGGCATAAACAATCCAATGAAAGGATTGCTTACCCATAAAAATAAAAATAATGAAACCATAGATTTAGAGTCCTATAAATGGTTCTTAAACTTTGGAATTGGCCCACAGTTAAATATTAATAGTATTGATATGAATAAAAACATTCAACCCTATGTTCACAAGGATTTATGGAGCAATAAAAATCTAATTACCGCCAATGGAAGTGGTTTTTTAGCGTTTGCAAACATAGGCAGAAAACTAAGTAAAAACTTTGGAATTGAAACAGGGTTTGGTTATAGTCGCAGAACAGAAGACATTAGAATGGATATCCAAAGTTATGATATTACATTTAGAAATAACATAAACAAAATTGACTCATACGCTCGTGTAGTAATATCTATTCCCATTGGTCCTGGCGACACAACTTATTTTGATGTTGTGGCTAGTTTTAATCAAGCCAATAAAAACAGTTACAATATTTATTCTATTCCTATTAATTTCTTTAGCGAACATAAAATAAGCAATCAAATGTTGGTGAATTTAAGTCTTGGAACAAATTTTACATATATCACCTCTAAAAATAACATACATTACAATAGTATCAGCGAAAGAAAAATATCCAGCCAAAAAACACAAATGTTTAATGTGGCATTAAACCCAAAAATATCTTTCTTTACAAATTTTAATGATTTTGGACAAATAGGCGTTTTTGCAGCTTATCAAATGTATTTGACAAAATTTAATGCAATTGAAGGTCAATATGGTATAAAAATGAGCGACTTACAAATGGGCATTACTTTTAGAAAGCCTTTAAATTTTTAACTTATATAATAGGACGAGTATTTTTTTAATAATATTTTATATAAGATATTATTAAAGATATTTATATTTGTACTTTATAAAAAATATTATGAGCATTCAATTAGACCAAATTTTAGGATTATTTAATCAAAATGAAATTAGCACATTAAGCCAACAAACTGGTTTAGACGAAAACAAAACAGCCACTGTTGTTCAGCAAGTAGTGCCAACTTTATTGAGCGGCATTCAAAACAATTTATCAAGCAATGGTGTTGGTGGTTTTTTATCTGCTTTAGACAAAAGCCATGATGGCAGTGTTCTAGATGATTTAACTGGATTTTTTCAAAACGGAGGCAATGCCTAAGGAAATGGGATTTTGAACCATGTTTTGGGAGAGCAAAGAGGCAACGTTGAAAATGCTTTGGCAGAAAACAATGGTGTAAGTGCAGGTAGCATTGCAAAATTATTGCCTTTATTAGCGCCAATAGTTATGGGATATTTAGGTAAGCAAAAAAAAGAAGGTGGATTTGACGCTTCAAATAGCATCAACATAATTGGTCAATTTACTGAAGGTAACAAAGCCGGTGGATTAGACATTGTTAGCATTTTAAGAACGCTTGCTAACAACAAGCAAAGCGGACAAGCATCAACGGCACAACAGCCAACCGCAGCGGGTGATATTTTGGGAATGATTGGAAAATTATTTGGAAAATAAGCCAAAGTAAACCTATAAAAAAGGCCTGATTTAACAGCTGAATCAGGCTTTTTAGAGCCCTAAAAAATTTGAGAATGAATTGCGAACACCTTTTTAAAATCGTAAATAGATTGTTTGTAGCTTTCTACCCAAATGATGCCTCTTATTGCATTTGTTAAAAAAACCTCTTCTGCTTGCAACAAATCGTCTTCAGAAATTGAGGTTTCAAAAATATTATAATCAAGGTTTTTTAAAGATAGAATAATATGCTGCCTCATGACACCATCTACACAATATTCTGAAAGCGCAGGTGTTGAAACATCGTTGCCATTAATTAAAAAAACATTGGCATTAAAAGCTTCAGAAATATTTCCAAACTCATTAAACAAAAAAACGGAGTCAAACTTATTATCTCTGGCATAAATACCTGCCAAAACATAGTTTATCGAAGACAAATTTTTGAAAAAACTGGTGAAGTTTGATGCTTTGAGAATTTGTGTGTAAGCCCCCATTTTGAAACCAATATCATTAAGCACATAGCTTTTATCGCCCTCTATCATCTCGATAACAAAACCAGCCCTATCACTATTTGGGGTATAAAAACCTTCGCTATCTCTATAAAAAACAATTCTACAACGGGCATTTGACCACCCATTTTTCAAACAAAGCCATTCTAAATGCTCTTCAAAAAAAACTTGTGTCCATTTATCCTTCATTGGCAAATGGAATAATTTAGACGCTCTTATCAATCTATCATAATGCAACTGAAATAGTTGGGGTTTTCTATTAAATAATTTGATACTTTCAAAAAAACCATCGCCATATTTTGTTATTCTGTGAGAAACACAAAACAATTTATCGTCCGAATGCGTTAATACGCCATTATTACTTATTAACATGGTCCAAAGTTAAAAATATATTTCAATAATACAAACAAATACAATAAATACTAAATAAAAATTAATTATTGTCCTCTTTTTTGCAACTTAATCTCCAAAGATTTCAAAATTTATAATTGATGGGGTTGGCTTTCAGAGAGTTTAATTAATTGTTCTTCAAAAAGCAAGTCGATTTTTTGGTTCAATGCTTTAATCTCTAATTCGGCTTTCAAATTTATTAAATAATTGTTTTCACTTCGTTGCCTATCTTTTTCCTCTTTCCTGTTTTGGCTCATCATAATTATTGGCGCTTGCAAAGCAGCCATACAAGAAAGAACAAGGGTCATTAAAATAAATGGATAAGGGTCAAAATCAACTTTATTTGGCGCCAAAACATTGAAAGTAATCCATAAAATTAAGATAATAAAAAAAGAAATTATAAACATCCAACTGCCCCCAAAGCTTGCAACTTTGTCTGAGACAGTTTGCCCTTTTGTTGAAATTTCTTGCGGTGGATTTAACAAATAATCAATGATTAATTTTTCTTCTTTAAGTGTGTTTTCAACTATAGATTTTAATTTTTTCAATTGTTCGCATTCAAATGCTTTCATATTGGCGGTTTCACTTTTCATGTTTATAATTTTTTACATATGATTTATATTTTTTTTCAACCGAGCTATAAATTTTCATGGTGTTTATTTTCCATGAGCCTAAATGATTAAAATTCGTGTTCATATATTCAATCAAATCAACATTTGAAGGTGTTTTTTTATATTTATTTATGTAATGTTGTTCCATTGTATTTAGATATATTTTAAAATCCAGCATACTTTCAAACCAATTTCTATAAATAGAATAGCCTGTATTTGTCTCGCCAATTGCATAAGTTTTTCTTTTATTGGGCATTCTCATACCGCATAAATTATTATAATTCAGTGCTAAATAACTAGGTTGCGAACCGCTGCCACTTTCTTCTATTTTTATGGTTAGGAACAAAAAAGCCCTATTTTTTAAATGCTTGTCGGCATACGCAAAAATTGTGTCTATTGAAGGTATTTTATCAAAAACATAATTCAATTCAATTTCTGTCTTAATTTTATTTTCAGTTTTTGTTTTTGCTGAAACTAATATTATTAAAGCAATTGCTACTAAAACAAATTTCATTTTTCAAAAATAAGACAATTGGCGATATTTTTCATTAAATAATCGTTTTAATTATTAAATTTTATTGTAAATTCGCATAAATTTTTTTTAACTAAAGTAAATGTATTTCATAAAATCAATAAAACTGTTTGTTATCTTATGTGTCTTCAGTTTCAATAATTTAATAGGTCAAAGTTTTTCTGTTTCTGGGTTTCTAACCAATCAATCAAATGGTGAAGCACTTGTTGGCGCCT